>JAZLKQ010000465.1:0-7419 GCA_045597745.1 Bacteroidaceae bacterium
TTTCGGATAGGCAAAGTTATAAATTTTGTCTAATTTATACAATAGACAAACAAATATTTTTTGCAAATCTACTTGAATTGCTCTATTTTATGTATAATAACATACTTATTGCAAAGATATATCCATATAATTGCTATGTGAATATATCCTTTTTCTCTATTCGTGTCGTATGGCCTCGATAGGGTCCATAGATGCCGCCTTACGCGCAGGTATATAGCCAAACACAATACCGATAAATGTACATACAAGGAAACTTACGATGATAGCCCATGCTGGTATAACGGCTGGTAAGCCCATGCTCTGGCATAGTGTCGCCACAAGACATCCTATGGCTATGCCAATGAGTCCACCAGTTACAGATATCATGATAGACTCTATGAGAAACTGTAATGACACATCTATACCTCTTGCACCTACAGACATGCGGAGACCTATCTCCTTGGTGCGTTCTGTCACACTCACGAGCATGATATTCATAATGCCAATACCGGCTACAAGCAACGAGAAACCGGCAGCAACTACAAGTATAATGGTCACGGTATCCATGGTAGATGACATGGTATCCATAATCTCCTGCTGTGAGTGTATGGTAAAGTCATCTTCCACTTCTTCCTTTATACCATGTCTGCGACGCAATATCTCTTTCAATTCCTCGATGGCGTCATCGCTCAGTTCTTCACTTATTGCAGAACAGTTGATTGTAGAGAAATATGTCTGTGCTGCAATACGTTTCATGACTGTAGTATAAGGTACTATCATGACATTGTCTTGGTCCATGCCCCAAGAGTTATATCCCTTAGACTTGAGTACACCAACAATTCTGAAAGGTATTGACTTGAAACGTATAGTCTTGCCTATAGGGTCGCCACCATCAGGAAACAGTTCGTCTACTATGGTCTTACCCACTACAGCAACTTTGGCGCTCTTCTTGATGTCATCATCAGTAAAGCAGTCGCCGTCTTCTATATCCCAGAGCTTTATCTTCAGATAGTCGACCGACTCTCCGTATACAGTAGTGTTGGTGTTGTTATTGCCAAATATCACTTGACCTGCTGAGTTGACCTCTGGTGAAACATAAGTCACAAGCTTCTTCTCTGCAAGAATCGCTTCATAATCTTCCTGCTTCAACGTCTGCATGGCAGAAGGGTCCTGACGCACACCTCCTCTCATATCAGCACCAGGTCGTATAGTCAGCAAGTTGCTGCCCATAGTGGAAAGTTCCGCTCTAATACTTTCTTTAGACCCTTGACCTATAGCCATCATGATGATGACAGCAGCCACACCTATAATAATACCAAGCATGGAAAGGAATGAGCGCATCTTGTTGTTGGATACAGCTTTGATGGCTACCTTGAATAGATTGAGTATGTTCACGTATTAATAAATTTAGAGTTCCTCTCCCACTGCCCCTCTCCCACTATAGGGCGAGGGAAGCGAATAGAGCCCGGAGGGATGAATTATGAATTATGCAATATGCATTAATAATTAGCTCTGTTTTAGTCATCTTGTGGCTTTGGCAGAGCGGCAAGTGCTTCAGCAGCAGACTTGATGTTAGGATTGACAGTATCTTCGCGTATCATACCATCTCGCAGATTGATATTTCGACTTGAATATTCCGCAATCTCTGGATTGTGAGTAACAAATATGATAGTACGTCCTTCAGCATGTAATTTCTGGAAAAGCACAAGCATCTCAAATGATGTACGTGTATCAAGGTTACCAGTAGCCTCGTCAGCAAGAAGTACAGCTGGGTCGTTGACTAATGCTCGAGCTATTGCCACACGTTGCATCTGACCACCAGACATCTGATTGGACTTATGCTCAAGCCTGTCGCCCAGACCTACTGACTGTAGAGCCTTGATAGCGGCTTCTCTACGTTGTTTAGCGGAATACTTACTGTTATACATAAGTGGAAGCTCGACGTTCTCCACTGCTGTAGTCTTTGGCAGAAGGTTGTAGTTCTGAAACACAAATCCTATCTTTCTATTGCGCAGCTTTGCTCTCTGATTCTTAGTCATACGCTTCACGGGAGTGCCGTCAAGGTAGTACTCGCCGCTTGTTGGAGTATCAAGACAACCGAGCTGATTGAGCAAGGTAGACTTGCCTGAGCCGGACGTACCTTGTATAGTCACAAACTCACCTTCGTATATCTTAAACGACACTCCTCTCAGGGCTTTTACAGTTTCCGAACCAACCTGAAAGTATCGTTTCACATTGTCGAGTTCAATAACTACTTTTCTTTCTTCATTCATATATCTAAAGAGAAATACAAAAATGACAACCTAAAAGAATATATATGACTTGTACCTTTCGTTATTTACCACCCTTCTTATTTCCGCCTCGAGGCTTTGGCATAAATGGGCTACCACCTCTTGGCCCTTCTTCTGGCATATCCATTTCGAAGTCGGTAATAATCTCCGTACCTTCTGCTATGCCACTGACCTCTGTCAACGAACCGTTGGACATACCGGTAGTCACAGGTATAGCCTTGAATGTGTTTTCTTTCTTTATCCAAAGCTTAGATTTTGCTTCGCAGTCTTCTATTGCTTCGCCTTCCTTAAGCAAGGACTCGTTTGGAGCAAATCTCAAAGCCTTAGATGGTACAGCAAGTACAGATTCCTTCTCGTTTGTAAATATTGTGACGTTAGCAGTAAGTCCTGGTTTGAGTTTCAGATCCGCGTTAGGTGCTGCTATCACCACTTCGTATGTTACGACATTGCTTTGAGTTTGGGCTTCTTGACGTACTTGAGTTACAGAACCTTCAAATACGTCATCTGGGAATGCGTCGACAGTAAATGTCACTCTCTGCCCCTCCTCTACTCCGCCAATATCAGCCTCGTCAATATTGGCAATAACTCGCATGGCGGTAAGGTCCTGCGCTATGATAAAGAGCGTAGGTGTTGACATAGCAGACGCTACAGTCTGTCCTTCCTCAACCTCCTTGCTAAGCACAATACCATCTATTGGAGCTGTGATAGTAGCATATCCAAGGTTGGTCTTTGCTTTAGTAACATTCTGCTCCTGTACCGAGATCTGCTGTTTAGCCTGTTCGGTAGACATACGTGCTGTCTCATACGACAGGCGAGCATTCTCATAGTCATTGGCAGACACGAGACCTTTCTGATACAAAGTCGCATAACGATTGTAGTTAGCTTTCTGATAGTTGAGCGTAGCGACTGTACTCTCATAGTTGTTTTTTGCTGACAGCAGATTGCTCTGAGTCGAAGCAAGTTCACTAAGCAGATTAGTCTTGTCAAGTTCTGCTATCACTTGTCCCTTGTGTACTATAGAGTTGTAGTCCACATATATCTTGTCAATAATACCGCTGACCTGAGTACCTACCTCTACCTTTGTGACAGGTTCGATAGTACCTGTTGCCGTGATGCTTGTAGAGATGTTTTGTCTTGTCACTTTAGCCGTATTGTATTCCACATTCGTATCATGTGAGCATGACGTTATGATAGCGGCACTACATATAGTGAGAATAGATATAATACTTTTGATATTCATGATAAATATATAGATGATGAGGTATGTTATAGTTTGATGTCTTCTCCTTCGTAAAATCTCAGCATAGCAAGATTGTACAATACAGTATACTTACATTGTAGTAATTGCTGTTTTGCCTGTAGCAGGTTGTTCTTGCCTGTAGTGAGTTCGACAATATTCTTGAGTCCTACATGAAACTGCTCACTCAGCAGTTCATAGCTCTCCTCCATACTTGCTATGTTGACCTTAGCATATACATACTGCTGCTGTGCATTACGTGCATTGAGCCAATAGCTTTCGATGTTGCTATATAGTGTCTTCTGCGTCTCTTCCAGTTGCAGTTCACTATTCATCTTGGCAAGTTTAGCCTTTGCCACTTGCGTACGAGTCTGTTTCTGGTCAAATATTGGCATACTGACAGTAAGGCCTAAGGAGTTGTTCCAGTTGTTCTTGAGCTGTTTGCCAAAGTTATTGTCCGTACCACTCGAGTGGTTTGATCCCATGCCAGCAGTCAGATTGACAGTAGGGAGAAACCCAGTCTTGGCAATATCGATGTTGATGTCCGCCGCTTCTATGCCAAGCCTGTCGCTCTGTATCTCTGGACGGGAAGCAAGAGCACGGGCATACACATCGTTTTTGTCAGGAATGATAGACATCACGTTAGCGTCCGTAGTCTCAGGCTTAGCCACATCCCAGTCGTCAGACTGAACAAGCTCGAGGAGTTTCTTCAACTGCAACTTGCTATTTGCAAGCTGCGTCTGAGCATTGACCACATTGTATTCGTCCTGACTTGCCTGTGCCTCAAGCTGTGCAAGATCAGCACGAGCCAGACTGCCGACATCTACCATGACTCTTGCTCTGTCTCTCTGCAGTATTGACGCTTTGAGTATCTCCTTACTTACCTCTACAGCTTCTGCTTGATAGAGTATCTGAATGTAATATTGAGCTATTTGTTCCTGTATATTACTGGCAACCATCTCTGCAGAGAGCTCAGCCATCTCACGACTGTATTCGTTTGCCTTAATGGTCTTGGTGTTACGTCCACCATTCCATACCAGCCAGTTGGCGTTGATACCATACGAACCATTGTAGTTGATCGTAGACTGTGTAGTAGTCACAGTACCACCAGTCAGATTCATATACGATATGCTGTAGGGACGCCATGAGAGATTCTGATTAGTGCTGGCAGAGACGGATGGCAACAATGCAGCCTTCGACTGCTCTACATCAAGTTCACTCTGCTGAGCGCTGAGTCTTGACATCTTAAGCTGTACGTTATTGCGCATCGCATAGTCTATACACTCCTGTAGAGTCCATGCCTTCTGAGCGATGGCTGATGTTGAAGTCAACATCACAGCTAATGTTATTGTTAGTGATTTCGGACCCATAAATATAAAAAGGGGAAGTCTTAATAAATGATTAATTACACTAAGTCATCAGTTCAATCATTACTTAAGCAATGTTTACATGAACTATTTTCGTACAAAGGTAATACATTATAAATATATCATGAGTATTTATTAATAACAATTAACTAATACATAATGTTTTTTGCACATATACTCAGCCAAACACATCTTTAGCTTATGCCACATTTGACACAACGAATAGACAATATGTCAGTTCCATCCTATATGGCACGATGTTTGATATACGTGACTGTGTAAACATATTTACTAATCATGACATTAATACACATAAAACTATACTAATATGAAAGGTAATATTGGAGTAACGACTGAGAACATCTTTCCAGTCATCAAGAAGTTCCTGTATTCGGACAATGAGATTTTTCTTCGTGAAATAGTAAGTAATGCAGTAGACGCAACGCAGAAACTCAAGACACTTGCTGGCAAGGGCGAGCTACAGGGCGAGACAGGCGACCTTACTGTACAGGTCAAGCTCGACAAGGAAGCTGGTACTTTGACGGTCAGCGACCGTGGTATCGGCATGACAGAGGAAGAGATAGAGAGATATATCAATCAGATTGCATTCTCTGGAGCAAACGACTTCCTCGACAAGTACAAGGACGACGCTAATGCCATCATCGGACATTTCGGTCTTGGTTTCTATTCATCATTTATGGTGAGCAAGAAGGTTGAAATCATCACAAAGAGCTGGAAGGAAGGTAGCAAGGCTGTAAAGTGGAGCTGTGATGGTAGTCCAGAATATGATATCGAGGAGTGCGACAAAGCTGATAGAGGTACAGATATCGTGATGTATATCGACGATGAATGCAAAGACTTCCTCGATGACATAAAGATAAGCGACCTCCTCAACAAGTACTGTAAGTTCCTCCCTGTGCCAGTAGCATTTGGCAAGAAGAAAGACTGGAAGGACGGCAAGCAGGTTGAGACAGAGGAAGACAATGTCATCAACGACTCTACTCCACTCTGGACTAAGAAGCCATCTGAGCTTAAGGATGAAGATTATAAGACATTCTATCGCAAGCTTTATCCAATGGCAGATGAGCCTCTCTTCTGGATTCACCTCAATGTAGACTATCCGTTCAATCTTACAGGTATACTCTACTTCCCTAAGGTAAAGAGCAATCTTGACATTCAGAAGAACAAGATACAGCTTTACTGCAATCAGGTATTTGTGACAGACTCTGTAGAAGGTATCGTACCTGACTTCCTCACACTCCTTCATGGTGTAATAGACTCTCCAGACATTCCGCTCAACGTTAGCCGTAGCTACTTGCAAAGCGATAGCAATGTAAAGAAGATCTCTACATATATATCCAAGAAGGTGAGCGACAGACTCAAGAGCATCTTCACTAACAGCCGTAACGAGTTTGAAGAGAAGTGGGATGACATCAAGATATTCATACATTATGGTATGTTGTCAGAGCAGGACTTCTATGACAAGGCAAAGAACTTTGCTTTGCTTAAGGATACTGACGGCAAGTACTATACTTACGAAGAATACCAGACGCTCATCAAGTCCGAACAGACAGACAAGGATGGCAACCTTATCTATCTCTACGCTCAGAACAAAGAAGAGCAGTACAGCTATATAGAGGCTGCAAAGAATAAGGGTTACAATGTGCTCCTTCTTGACGGACAACTTGACCCTGCTATGGTAGGCATGTTTGAGCAGAAGATGGAGAAGAGCAGATTTACTCGTGTAGATTCTGACGTCGTAGACCGTCTCATTGTCAAGGAAGATGAGAAGCATGATGAGATTGCTCAGGACAAGAAAGATCTGCTTCAGGATGTATTCTCTACTCAGATGCCAAAGATGGATAAGATAGATTTCCATTGTGAGGCTCAGGCAATGGGTGAAGATGGCGCACCAGTCGTTATCACTCAGAGCGAATATATGCGACGTATGAAGGATATGAGCCGTATACAGCAGGGCATGTCATTCTATGGCGAAATGCCAGACATGTACAATATCGTCCTCAATACAGACCACCCTCTGATCAAGTCTGTGCTTGCAGACTCTGAGAGTGCTACTGCTGAAGAACTTAAGCCTGTTGTCGGTGAGATAAATGGACTTTCTGCTCGTCGTGATGTCATCAATCAGCAAAACAAGGACAAGAAGTATGATGAGATATCTCAGGAGAGCAAAGACGAACTCAGCAATACAGAGAAAGCTATTGAGGAACAGCGTAAGAAGAAGACAGAGATCATCGGTGCTTACGCTAAGGGCAACAATGTAGTACATCAGCTCATAGACCTCGCTCTTCTCCAGAATGGTATGCTTCGTGGAGAAGCTCTCAGCAACTTTGTTAAGCGTAGTGTTGACATGATAAAGTAAACAGAGCTATATGACACAATACATAGTACGAAACCTCAAGGTTATCACAACTATAATTGCCGCCTTTGCTCTGCAGTCCTTTACATATAGTACTACAAGCTGCGACACGACAGTATATATATGTGTTACAGGCAAAGTATATCACTCTACACGAAGTTGCCGAGG
>JAZLKQ010000466.1:0-5147 GCA_045597745.1 Bacteroidaceae bacterium
TGTCTATCGAAGAACAGGCTCGTCAGGTGGCTATCGTAAAGCGTGCCGAAAACGGTATGATCTATGATCCTCTGACCATCAAGCGTGGTTCAACAGTGCAGGACGCTCTTGATATGATGTGCGAATATCATATTGGAGGTATTCCTGTAGTGGATGATGTCAATACACTTGTGGGTATCGTGACCAACCGTGACCTGCGTTTCCAGACAGACATGAGTCGTAAGATAGATGAAGTCATGACAAAGGATAACCTTGTCGTTACTCATCAGCAGGCTGACCTTGAGAGTGCTTCTCGCATATTGCTTGAGCACAAGATAGAGAAACTTCCTGTAGTTGACGACAACAACAAGCTCATCGGACTTATCACATACAAGGATATCACTAAGGCTAAGGACAAGCCAATGGCATGTAAGGACGATAAGGGCCGTCTGCGTGTTGCAGCCGGTGTTGGTGTGACAGCTGACACATTCCAGCGTATGGAGGCACTTGTCAAGGCTGGTGTTGATGCTATCATCATCGATACTGCTCATGGCCATTCTAAGGGTGTTATAGACAAGGTGCGTGAAGCTAAGGCTGCATTCCCTAACGTAGATATCGTGGTAGGTAATATTGCTACAGGCGAAGCTGCTAAGGCTCTCGTTGAGGCTGGTGCTGATGCTGTCAAGGTAGGTATCGGTCCTGGTAGTATCTGTACTACTCGTGTAGTTGCAGGTGTGGGTGTTCCACAGCTCAGTGCAGTATATGATGTAGCTCAGGCACTTGCAGGTACAGGTGTGCCACTCATTGCAGACGGTGGTCTTCGTTATTCTGGCGACGTAGTCAAGGCTATCGCAGCCGGTGGATATAGCGTGATGATCGGTTCGCTCGTTGCTGGTACAGAAGAGGCTCCAGGTGAGACAATCCTCTTCAATGGACGTAAGTTCAAGTCATATCGAGGCATGGGTTCGCTTGAGGCTATGGAGAATGGTTCTAAGGACCGTTACTTCCAGAGCGGTGTGACAGAGGCAAAGAAACTTGTACCAGAAGGTATTGCAGGTCGTGTTCCTTACAAGGGTACAGTACAGGAAGTTATCTATCAGCTCGTAGGTGGTCTTCGTTCAGGTATGGGATACTGTGGTGCAGCAAGTATCGAGAAGTTGCATGACGCTAAGTTTACTCGCATCACAAATGCAGGTGTGCTTGAGAGTCATCCACATGAGGTTATCATCACAAGCGAGGCTCCTAACTATAGCCGTCCTCAGTAACATGTATGAGTCTGCCTCTCGTGCAGAAGCATAATAAAAGGACTTTGTATTCCCCTCTCATTAAAGAAGGAATAAATAATAGTATAGCCGCATCTGCATTCATGCAGGTGCGGTTTTGCTATAAATGCCACATAATCTAAATAGAATACATATATGTCATATACATACCAGTACCCACGTCCTGCACTTACAGCGGACTGTGTAGTAATCACTCGTGAAACCGATCCTAAGGTGTTGCTTATCCAGAGAGCAAATGAACCATATAAGGGCTGTTGGGCATTTCCTGGAGGATTTATGGATATGGACGAGACTGTGGAACAGTGCGCCATACGTGAATTGGCAGAGGAGACAGGCATGAGCGTGACGTCTGCCCGTCAGATAGGATGCTATTCGAGAGTAGACCGTGATCCTCGCGGAAGGACTATCACGGTTGCGTTTCTTGTAGAAGTGGATGCTCCCGTACAGGTGATAGGTCAGGACGATGCGGCAAAGGCAGAGTGGTTTCCGCTTAAGTCACTCCCTCAGCTTGCCTTTGACCATGATGAAATACTTGATGATGCTATTGCTCTGCTGAAGTCGTAGAGTGCCTTTCCAAATTCGTGTATTGAGTGACGACCGTATGATTCGTATTGATCGACCGTATGATTAGCGTTGATCGACCGTATGATGAGGCTTAGACGACCGTATGATTAGCGTTGATCGACCGTATGATGAAAATGCATAGGCCTGTACTGTCCAGATGCTTTTGCTGCTAAATGCAGATGTCACTATTACGTTAAAGAATGGTAAGAAACTTTCGTATGTGTGGAAAAATGCGTAACTTCGCACCGAATTATGCATATAACAAATAAATAGACTGGATAAAATGAAAAAGATATTTAGCGTTGTTGCAGCCTGCCTTATGACAATGGGCATGATGGCACAGGGCAACGATCCTGTTATCATGAAGATAAATGGCAAGTCCATCACTCGTTCGGAGTTTGAATATTCATACAACAAGAACAACTCTGAGGGGGTAATAGACAAGAAGACCGTAGAGGAATATGTGCCATTGTTTGTAGACTTCAAGCTCAAGGTTGCAGAGGCAGAGGCTGTAGGTATTGATACGATAGCGGCAGTCAAGAAGGAGTTGTTGGGCTATAAGGAGCAGATGGTGCTCCCTACGATAGTAAACAACGACTTTATCGAGGCGGAGGCGCGCAAGACATACGAACAGACAGCAGCGAGGTTTGACGGGCAGGATCTGCTCACAGCCTCACACATACTCGTGTTGATGAGACAGGATGCGACTCAGGCTCAGCAGGATGCAGCAAAGGCTCGCATAGATTCTATCTACAAGGTGCTTCAGGGAGGTGCAGACTTTGCTGAGGTGGCAAAGGCTTGTTCTGAAGACCCTGGATCAGCTCCTCGTGGAGGTGCGCTCGGACAGTTTGGTAAGGGCATGATGATACCAGACTTTGAGAACGCCGCATACGCACTCAAGCCTGGTCAGATATCCAAGCCTATCAAATCCACAGTCGGTTGGCATATCATCAAACTTACGGACAGACATCCATTTGAGCCATACGAGCATCATCATGACAATATTATCAAGTTCCTCGAACAGAGAGGTATAAAGGAGGTGGCAGCCAATGCATATATTGACTCGCTTGCAGCCAAGACAGGCAAGGAGCGTGCGGAAGTGGTTGATGAACTCTACAGTAAGTTGCTCGATGAGGACGTGGATACCAAGTACCTCGCTCAGGAGTATTATGATGGTACGCTCATGTATGAGATATCCAAGTCAAGCGTGTGGGACAAGATAGCTGGTGATGAGGCTGGTCTTGTGTCATACTTCGCTAAGCATAAGAAGCAGTATGCATGGGATGCTCCAAGATTTAGGGGTGTCATCATCTACGCAAAGGATAAGGCTACCATAGCTGCGAGCAAGAAACTGGTCAAGAGCGTAGAGGAAAGCAAGTGGGCAACTTCTATCAACAAGGCATTCAATACGGACTCTACAAAGCTCGTTCGTGTGGAGCGCGGCTTGTACAAGAAGGGTGACAGGCCTGTAGTCGATGTCAAGGCATTCAAGCAGACAGTGGAGGTTAAGCCAATGAAGGACTTCCCTGAATATGATGTCATAGGTAAGGTGCTCAAGGCTCCTCAGACATATCTTGACGTCAAGTCTCAGGTAACGACTGATTATCAGGCTGAAAAGGAAAAGGAATGGGTTGAGCAGTTGAGAGCAAAGTATGCTGTAGAGGTGTACGACGATGTGGTCAAGACTGTCAACAAGCATTGAAATAATAAAATAGATTGACAAAGAATATGCAAAACGTAAAGAGTTATATTGCGCTGTTCGCCTTGCTATTGTGTGCTCTGGCGGGAAAGGCTCAAAACAATGTCATAGACGAGGTGATATGGGTGGTAGGAGACGAAGCCATATTGAAGTCTGACGTAGAAGAGACTCGCATCCAGGGACAGTTGCAGGGACAGGTATGGGACGGAGATCCTTACTGCGTGATACCTGAGCAGCTTGCCATCCGAAAGCTATTTCTTCATCAGGCAGCCATTGACAGTGTTGAAGTGTCTGACGGCCAAGTGATGCAGGAGGTTGAGGAAAGGTACAACATGTATTTGCAGCAGGCTGGTTCGAAAGAGAAGCTCGAAGAGTATGCACAGATGACATCTTCACAGTTGCGCGAACAGCTCTTCGAGAACCTCAAGGAGGAAACTATCGTATCTGAAGTTAGAAATAAACTCGTGAGCAACATCAAGGTCACTCCTGCCATGGTGCGCAATTATTTCAAGAACGTGCCAGAAGACAGTATACCGTTTATCCCAACTAAGGTTGAGGTGCAGATCATAGTGCGTCAGCCATTTATTCCACAGGAGGAGATAGATAGGGTCAAGGAGCAGCTTCGTGACTATACAGAGCGTGTCAACAGCGGCCAGGCACAGTTCTCCACTCTTGCGGTGATGTATTCGGAAGACAAGGAGAGCGCAAAGCGAGGTGGAGACCTCGGATTTAGCACAAGAGCAGATTTTGTACCAGAGTTCTCTAACGTCGCATTCAACCTTACAGACACAAAGACTGTGTCAAAGATATTTGAGACGGAGTTCGGCTACCATATCGTGCAGTTGGTGGAGAAGCGTGGCGACATGGTCAACGTACGTCACATACTTCGCAAGCCACGTGTGTCTGACGAGGAACTGACAAACGCTATCAACTTCCTTGACTCTGTGGCAGACTGTATACGCAAGGGCGAATATACATTTGACGAGTGTACTCCATACCTTTCTGACGACAAGGACACAAAGAGCAACTACGGTATCCTCTACAACAAGATGGATAGAGAGCGCAACACCAAACTCGAGATGCGTGACCTCCCAACTGAGGTGGCAAGGGCTGTGGCAGGACTTAACATAGGTGAGATATCCAAGCCTTTTATCATGATCAATGATAAGGGAAAGGAAGTGGTCGCTATCGTCAAACTGAAGAACAGGATTGCGGGTCATAGGGCAACAATGGCTGATGACTATCAGCAACTGCAGAATGTGCTGATGGCAAAACTCAGTGAAGAGAAGGTGGAAAACTGGATACGTGAGAAGCAGAAGACTACATACGTTAGGATAAATGATGATTGGAAGAACTGCGAATTTAAGTACCCAGGGTGGATAAAGTAATGACAGACATTCCATAGAAAAGGAGTGTAAAAGGAGTTGAAGAGATTAAGACAATATATTAGTACTAAATGGATAGCAGGCATAATGTGTCTGCTGTCCTTTGGTGTTATTATAGCATCAGGACCAGACGGACGCAAACCCAATGACGGCGATCCTGAGGATACGAGAGTGTATCTCGTACATTCTGATGTGCTATACAAGAACTCGCAGGACCCAAGAGCGGAGGTGCTGGTG
>JAZLKQ010000467.1:0-2854 GCA_045597745.1 Bacteroidaceae bacterium
AGTTGTCTTTAAGTCACTAATACCCCTCCGGCTTTCAGCCAAGGCCTTACGGCACTCCTTTGGTTCGCTAAAGCTCACGCCGTCGCAAGCGAAGCTCCCATCCCGCTTCGCTCCTACTTTAGGGGAGGAGTATGCTGATACATAGCCAATAGATTTGTGCCCAATTGTATATCATTCCCAAAAATTATCACCAATATATAGTCATCATAATAAAAAGATATACTATATTTGCACTGATAGAGTTACGTTTCGCTTGTCAGCACACAGAAACCAACTCATAAAAGTATACTATTTACACATAACAACAAATACATCTATTATGGATCAACAGCTTATCAATCAATGTACTGCCGAAGCACAAAAGTGGCTTACACCTGCATTCGATGCAGAGACACAGGCAGAAGTGAAGGCTCTTCTCGAAGCAGAAGACAAAACCGGACTCATCGACGCATTCTACCAGAACCTCGAGTTTGGTACTGGTGGACTACGTGGAATCATGGGAGCTGGTACCAACCGTATGAACAAGTACATCGTAGGTATGGCTACTCAGGGATTCGCCAACTATATCCTCAAGGCATTTCCTGGTCGTGACGATCTCAGTGTGGTCGTAGGACATGACTGCCGCAACAACTCACGCCTCTTCGCAGAGACTGTTGCCAACATCTTCTCTGCCAATGGCATCAAGGCATATCTCTTCGAGAGCCTCAGACCTACACCAGAGATATCATTTGCTATCCGTCAGCTTGGAGCGCAGGCAGGTGTCAATATCACAGCAAGCCACAATCCTCGCGAATACAATGGCTACAAGGCATATTGGGATGACGGAGCACAGGTACTTGCACCTCATGATACAGGTATCATCGACGAAGTCAACAAGGTAACAATCGACCAGGTTAAGTTTGAGCCAAACAAAGAACTTATCCAGATTATCGGTGGAGAAATGGATATCGACTACCTCAACGCTGTACATGAGGCACTCATAGACCAGGAGGTCATCAACAAGCAGAAGGATCTTTGCATCGTTTACTCTCCACTCCATGGTACAGGCCGCGTAATCATCCCTGCAGCACTCCGCACATGGGGCTTCCAGAACATCAATGTTGTTCCTGAGCAGATGATTGTAGATGGAAACTTCCCTACTGTTGTCAGCCCTAACCCTGAAAACTCCGAAGCTATGACTCTCGGCATGAAGCTCGGTACACGACTCAATGCAGACCTCGTACTCGCCAGCGACCCAGACGCAGACCGTCTTGCAGTAGTATGCCGTGACAGCAAGGGCGAATGGGCTATCCTCAATGGCAACCAGACTGCTCTCATGCTCTCATACTATATCATTGAGAACAAGAAGAAGCTTGGTCAGCTCAAGGGTAACGAGTTCATGGTAAAGACTATCGTGACCACAGAGACCATATCAGACATCGCAAAGCGCAATGGCGTCGAGATACGTGATGTATACACAGGATTCAAGTGGATTGCACGTGAGATCAAGATTGACGAAGGTGTTAAGAAGTATATCGGTGGTGGTGAAGAGTCATTCGGCTATCTCCCATTCGACAAGGTACGTGACAAGGACTCTCCAGCATCAATCTGCCTTCTCTGTGAAATCGCCGCATGGGCAAAAGACAATGGCATGACTCTCTATGACTTGCTCATGAAGATATACCTTGATTACGGATTCTCATATCAGGCAACTATCAATGTCGTTAAGCCAGGCAAGAGCGGTGCTGATGAGATCAAGGCCATGATGGACAACTTCCGTGCTAACCCACCTAAGTCTCTTGGAGGAAGCCCTGTAGTACTCGTCAAGGACTACAAGACTCTCAAGGCTACTGCTGCTGACGGCACAGAGACTACTCTCGACATGCCTGACACAAGCAACGTACTCCAGTGGTTTACAGAAGACGGAACTAAGATAAGTGTTCGCCCTTCTGGTACAGAACCAAAGATCAAGTTCTATACAGAAGTTAAGGGAGAGATGGGATGTCCTAACTGCTATACTAGCGCATGTCAGACAGCAGAAGCAAAGGTTGCTGACATCAAGAAGGATCTTGGACTCTAATCCTAATCCACACATTACACCCTACATACAATGCTCTCTGCCGTATAGCGGAGAGCATTGTTTTTTCTTTTATCTGTCCCAGATATTCGATATAATTGAAAACATACGGACAATACAGTTCCGACATACGTATGATTCGGCCCGAACATACGTATGATTCAGCTCCAACATACGTATGATTCAACTCCAACATACGTATGATTAATATCAAACTACTGTATTGTACTGATTTCAGTTGACACATTCAGTTGTTAATACTACTTAGTTGCTGTACTCAGATTTTAAGTTGGGATTTTATCTTACCTTTCGCATGTGTATACAACTCTATTAACAATGTAACATTATAGCAAAAGTATCGAACTTGCAATGAGTAAGTTACCCAATGCAAGTTCGTTCGATGATTTATAATACTATATGCAGACAATACTACAAGATGGTCTTGACTGCCTCAAGCATTCCGAGTGACTGTATCTTGTCAAGGTCTTCCTTTACAAGTGCAGTCAGACCCGGTACTGTCTCGTTGAGATTCTCATGCCAGATAGATTCTGCAGCAAGCACACCTTCTGCTACCTTCTGCGTATCGCCTGTAGACCACAGGTCAGTAAGAAGCTGCATAATCTCTGGAGCATCGTTTGGCACAATATCTGCACCATCGGCACGCTTACCACCCTTATAGTATGTGATGATTGCGGCAAGACCAAATACAAGTCCCTGTGGCAGTTCGCCCTTACGCTCGAGATATGTCTTTACTCCTGGGAGGTCACGTGTCTCGTACTTAGGGAATGAGTTGAGCAT
>JAZLKQ010000468.1:0-6034 GCA_045597745.1 Bacteroidaceae bacterium
ATGTGAGCACTACAAAGACTGACTGGTACTATCAGTGCCGTATCGTCATAGCCGACAAGAACGGTAACATGAAGCAGCGTGACGAACTTGTCGGACTGCGTGGACGTGGTAACTCTACATGGAATTGGGTCCAGAGCGGCAAGCGTCCATTCCGTCTCAAGTTCCCTGCAAAGACAGACTTGCTCGCTACTACAGATGCCAACTACAATGTGGTCAATAAGTTTGCAGAAGAGAAGAACTGGACTCTCCTTGCCAATGCATTTGACAAGACACTCATACACAATGCCTTCTCATACGAACTGGGACACAACAAGCTGACAAATCTTCCTTTCTGTCCAGCATACCGATTCGTAGACTTATATATTAATAAGGTGTACTATGGTACATATCAGGTGTCAGACCACGTGCAGGTGGCGAAGAAGCGTGTCAACATTGCTAAGGACGGATGGTTTGTAGAGATGACAGGAGCAGGAAATGGCAATGTGTTCCTCGAAGACCCATACGTAGCAATATCTAATGAATGGGGTAGCGGTACATCGGGGTATGCTAATATCAAGCAACCGGAAGATGCAACATCTGGTACAGATACATACAACGCAATACAGGCATCGCTTAGTGAATACTATAAAGCGTGTATCAACAAGAGTGGATATGAAGATCAGGTAGATATAGCTACACTTATCGACTGGACTATACTCGAAGAGATTTCTGGCAACTATGATGGTACGTATGGCAATGTGTTCCATTATCGTGAAGCCTTAGATGACAAGTGGCATGTTGGCCCTGTGTGGGATACAGATATTGCATACGGTGCTCATGAAGATGGCACAATGTCACGAAGCCATATTTGGGACAATGGACATGCATATGAGGCCATGAGCAACATCCTCAGGAGTCTGTACTCCGACCCTGTCTTTATGAAGGCTTATTATGAGCGTTGGGCAGAGATATATGACAATGGTAATCTTAACACATGGGTTGAAGAGAAAATAAGTGAACTGGCTAAACTTGTAAACAAGACTCAGGAGAAGAACTTCTCAATAGCTCGTCCGTTTGGCAGTAGTACATTCCCTATATCTTCTGGAGACAATATGGGAGGTTCATATTCTTCGTATTCAGATGCTATAAGCACTTTCAAGTCATGGACAACAGGCCATATCTCTTGGCTCAACGATGAGTATGTAGCCCAGTATGATAGGCTTGGATGCGGAACCATTGGAGGTGGCGGTAGTGGTGGCACTGGTGATGTACTTTCTGGTGATGGTTTCATAGCTAAAGTATATGACGCTCAGTTTACGGACAACCTGTTCTCTATTCCTGCTTCGGATATTGACAAGGATGCCGAAAGTATAGAGATTTCTGTAACTAATGGTGCAAAAGAATATATATATCTGAAGTATAGTGTAACAGGAGCTATGGGAGAATGGAGTGGTGGTGTAAATGATGCTATATCATATACATGGGGTAGTAACTCCGGAAAATATACCATTACAGACGCTGCGGAAATATCAAATGCTAAGACATACGGTATAAATCTGATTACTAATATAGGATCTGCTAAGATTAAGGTTACTTGCTATGGAGCTAACATAAAGGAAGTTATACCAGAGTCATGCTCTCACGACTATAGTGACTATGCCCAGCAGACCAATGGCACATATCTACGTACATGTACTAAGTGTGGTGAGGCAGAAGAAGGTGGTGATGTATATTACCAGTTTACAGTCTATCCTCAGAGTGCAGAGACATATACGGTGATGGGTACATCTTGGCAACCATCGCCAGACAAACCTAACTCTATAGCTATTGTTGCTGTGGCGCAAGATATTGCAGAGACTATAGAGGGATATAACATTGTCAGCTCGAAGAAGAATCTTGACGGCAACCTCACTTGTAAGGACCTTCGCATCGTAGATGGCCATCCATACTATAGCGCCAACAAGTTTGTCGCGGCATCTGCAATATACAGCGGACGCAGTGTCACAGCTGGCGAAGTAGGTACTGTCATACTCCCATTCAAGTATCAGTCGGCTTCTACAGACTATGCCGATTTCTTCCATTTTGATGCAGTCGATGCTGGCAACATTAGTCTCGTCGCTATTCAACCAGAGATAGATGGCAATGCCAGCGCATATACTCCGGTCATATATAAGGTAAAGGACGGAAAGTCTGAACTCATCATAACAGGCGAAAACATTACTGTCAAGAAGTCAAGCGCTGACAAGAACATATCTACCCTCGATGGTTGGTCAATGTGGGGAACTGTAGAGGGCAACGTGTCAGTATCAGGAGATACACTCTACCAGGTATCTGGCGACAAGGTGGTTAAGGCCTATAATGTCACAGCCTCTCCATTCCGTGCATATATATCCAACGTCACAGACTCTAAGCTTGCGTCTTATTCGTTCGTCTTCCCATCAACAACACCTGTGCTTAAGGGCGATGTCAATGGAGATGGCCGCATTAATGTGTCTGATGTCGTAGCATTGGTCAACATCATCCTTGAGATCAGTCCAAAGGTACCTCAGGCTGATATGGATAACAATGGCGCAGTCAATGTGACTGACTTGAGAATGCTCGTAGACTTAACACTTGAACAAAAATAATATCATGAAGAAGTATTTTTTATCTATAATGATGCTACTGACGGCAATATTTAACGTTAGTGCAGAAGATGTAATTTCAGTGATGCCATTTGGAACGGAAGCTGGCGTAACTCATGATGCTAATGGGATCTTTGAGGTGAAGATGGTAAATGTAGAAGAAGTATTTACCGCATTTCAGTTTGATCTGTACCTTCCTGTTGGCATGACATTGGATAACACTTTGATAAGCTCTAAAAGAGGTGAAGTGGAGAATGATCCGATAAGCTTAAGTGATAGATGTTCTATAGATGATAAATTTGTTTCTAACTACAATCAGCTAACATCGGACAAACCTGGATATGTATTGTATAGAGTCCTTGTATATAATAGTAATAATTGGACCATTTGGGACAATGAAGGAGCAGTGATTAATCTTCAGTATCTAACAGACAATACTCTTCAATCGGGTATTTATCCTATATATGTCAATAATGTCATTATAGCAACTTCTGGTAGTGGTGATAATATAGGTGGTAATTCTGATGATGTAACAGTACCAGTAACCACTTCATACGTCAAGGTCGGCAATCCATCTTTTGATGGTGCATTAGACTTGGGACTTGAAGGCTATATACCATCGTTTGTGGTTGAGTCGCTAAATGCAGATATGACTGCTGCCACTACAAGTATAGACTTGACTCATGTGACAGGACTTGGAGCACAAGTGGCTACTACTAAAAATCAAAACTCAATAATTGTAGTAAGTGAGGGTAGTGAACTTGCTTCTAATGATAATGTGCTCGTTAAGTCTGGTGACTCTTATACCATGAACAATCTCGTACTCATTGACAAGACAGACTTCAAGTCACCTGTTCCTGAGTTTGTGGCAAATCATGCAGTTTATACACGCCAGATGACCTCAAAGTATGGTTCGATAATATTGCCCTTTGCTGACAACCAATCATCAACAAGCAATATAAAGTATTATGATCCTCAGATGGTGGAAAGCGGTGAAGCAGGCACTGGCACTATATTGCACAAGCAAGTAGAGAGTGGTGCAGCGGCATATACCCCATATATCTTTGAGAAGGTATCTGAAGGCAGCAGCATCACTATTGAGGCGACCAATGTCACAGTGACAGACGCTGACTGCAATGTGTCTACTATCGACGGCAGCAAGGCGTCCTTCATTGGCACTATGACTAAACAAGTACTGACTTCATCTGACAGCCCATCGATATATTATATTAAGGATGACGCTTACTATGTGATTGCAGACGGACAGAATGTTACAGTCAATCCTTTCCGTGCATATTTTGATATTCCTTCATCATCAGCCAAGATGTTCACATTCGCATTTGCACCTGAAGATGCAACATCAATTTCTGACATCGATGCGAACAATATCCTCGATGGAGACGTATATGATATAAGCGGACGCAAAGTAAGCGGTAAGCTCGCTAATGGCGTCTATATCGTCAACGGAAAGAAAGTGCTGGTAAGAAGATAATATAAATATCACATAATCCCTAAAGTATCAATAATTGAAAACATGAGACGTAATTATATTATACCTTCGATGTCTATGTCAGGAGCTGCGGTCAATACATACCTTAATGGTATAAGCAATGATCAGGGACCTAAGATTACAGGAAAAGGTTCTCTCCAAGCAACTGATGTAGAAGTAGATGCCAAACGAAGATCAATCTTCGACAATGATGCAAATAGTGATTCTTATGATGAACTATGGTGATTAATATGAGTTTTTTCTAAGAAAAACGAAAGTTCTTATTGCCTTTTCGTAAATTATTCCTACTTTTGCAACATCTTTAGTGTGTTGTACACTGTATATGTCTATATTGCATCATATATATAGATGTGGAGACGTATGAGAATAGGGTAATAATTTATAAATGAAAAATATATATGAAGAAGATTTTATCTCTATTATTTGTGTTAAGCATATCTCTGTTTTCATTTGCAGAAGATGTAATATCAGTTATGCCTTTTGAGACACAGCCTGGTGTTACTCATGATAGCAATAAGTTCATCGAGGTAAAAATGGTTAATGCGGAAGAAGATGTATTTACCGCATTTCAGTTTGACTTGTATTTGCCAGTCGGAATGAAGCTCGATAATACTTTGATAACTTCTAAAAGAGGTGAAGTAGAGAATGATCCTTTGAATCTAACGGATAGATGTCCTGTTGGTGAGAAGTTTGTCTCTAACTACAATCCGCTAACATCAGACAAGCAAGGATATGTATTGTATAGAGTTCTTGTTTATAATAGTAATAACTGGGCAATTTATGATAAAGAAGGAACAATTATAAAGCTCCAGTATCTTACAGAAAACACTCTTGCTCCGGGTGTATACCCTATTTATGTTAATAATGTAGTAATAGCAACTGCTGGTGGTGAAGACGGCATTGGTGGTGCCTCTAACGACGTACGTGTTGCAGAGACTACTTCATACGTTAAGGTTGGCTCTCCCACGATAAGCAAGGAATTTCCAGTAGAGTTTAAGGGATTTCTTCCATCATTTGTGTTAGATGAGTTGAAGAAAGACGTTACTACAGCAACTACATCTATTAACTTGTTGCAGGTAACTAATATCGGTGGAGCGACAGAGGCTTCTGCACTTTCAGGTCTCTACAAGAACAAGAACTGTCTTGTCATGATAGAGCCAACGAATATACAGGAAAGCAATCCAGTACTTGCAACTTCTCTTAAAGGTACTGATGTGACAAATACTATCAATGGTAGTGGCTCAATCAAAAAGCTTGTTCTTGTAGATGGCTACGATTTTGCTGTGCCAAGTTATTATCCAGATACTCATATATCAGTTACTGCTGGAACAGCAACTTACACACGTAGCAACATCAAGTCTAAGTACAACACAGTTTCCCTCCCATTCACACCAACATCATTCAATGGCACTCTCTACTCTTGCAGTTATGATGAGTTCAACACAGATGACGCTTCTGGTATCATCAAGCTTGAGCCTTTAAATTATTTGACAGGCACAACATCTGTGTTTACTACAGATGACAGCGAGGTAGTATTTACGTCAGATGTTTCTTGTTTAGTGTCTACTGTTGCAGGTGGTAACAATTATGCTAATCGTTTCTATTTCTTAGGAACATTCGAAAAGAAAGACATTGATGATCCAAACACATACTATATCAAGAGCGATAAGGTATATCACGTCAATGAGTATTTTACACTTAACGCATTCCGTGGTTACTTCAAGGCAGCAGGCATTAATGCCAAGTCTTTGTCATTCGTGATTGAAGGAGATGACGCTACAGCTATTGAGTCTATTAGCGCTAATGATATTGATGCCAAGGAAGTATTTGATCTCAGTGGACGTAAGATAGGTGGTATCCCAGCTAAGGGCATCTATATTGTCAACGGTAAGAAGACTTGGATAAAATAAGGTAAGATTGA
>JAZLKQ010000469.1:0-4804 GCA_045597745.1 Bacteroidaceae bacterium
CTCACGGAATATCACAGCTGCAAGCGGCAGTCGCATCTGTCTCGTGCTCGTGACACGCACGGCACCCTTCGCCTCACACATCGACGCGTATGGTTCGGTCATCAGGGCTCCGTCATACTGTTCGAGCTGCAGCATATTACAGCGCAGTCGCAGGTCATTGATCTGTGGCTTGTTGAGGTCTTGAGTGGTCAGTTTGATACCTTCCAGTATCTTGTCGGCGGTGAAGTCAAGGGCAGAGTTGCGTGTCAGCGCGATAATCTTCTCCTTCAGACTTTCCGTCTTTCTGATACGCGCCTTCTTGGCAGTCATGAGTATGATGTCGAGATCATGCGCCATCACTATCCTGACGCTGTCGCCACCGGCACGCAGTATGTTGGCCTTGATGATATCGCTCACGGTACCGTCAACGTCCCCATTTACGAATGCCGTGTCGGCATCCATGGCTGCCTGATAAGTGACGAGCTGCATCTTGAGCCCAAGCGAATCGAATATGCCACACTGCTCAGCCACGTAGAATGGCAGGCACTCCATCGACGGAAGTACAGCCAGATGCATCGCTGTCGAGTCGTAGGCATTCGCCTCTTCCTGCTCCTCTGTCCCGTTATGACATGCCATGCACGCCATGAGACCGATCGCAAGAATCATCAGTATCTTCTTCATTTGTGGGTGTTTGTTATATGTATAATATCATATTTTATTACTATCTCCATTTATCTGCTCACAAGATAATAATCTCTATCCTCACATTTAATATAACTATACTCCATTAGTCTATCAATGCTCAAAGCACTTCTTCCTAATGTTTCCTGAATATATCTATCAGCATTTGCCTTCCATAATTTATAGATGTCCTGACCTTCTGTATAGTAGTCTGAGTACATCATTATTTCTTCCAAAAGTGTATTGTCCGAAACTAATGCTGCCTTTATCGACTGCATATACATGAGGAATACGCATAATACCTTTGGTACACACTCTAACTCCAATGTGCCATTGATAAATATTCGCCCTTGCCCTCCTGCTGAAAAAATGTCTCGTACGCTACCACACAACAATGATAATCTTGAACAAAGCCACAATGTAGCTTTCTTGTATTTGGTACGATTGTCATTCCCTAATATTTCGGGGAACAAAACATATAGGCACTTATAAATATAGCTCTTTGTCTGCTCGTCACTCCATACATCAGACAAGAATCTTATCTCGTCGGAATGTCGCAACTGCTCTGGCAAACCTATGTGGTCAGTATCATCACCTATCCACCAAGGTAGACTCTTGCTTTGGTTCCTGTATTTTTGTTTATAATACTTTCTAATGACATGGATTTGTTCATCTCCCATCGTGCGGAAAGTATCGTACGGAACACCTAATTTCTCAAAAATAGTCTGCTCACCATTACTCATATCCATATCTATAAGATAACGTGGACTATGTGTCACCGCTATCTCTGTAAGGCACTGTTCGTATGGACGACAACGGAAGTCTATGTTGTCTGGAGATAGTATACCAAACAACATGAACACTCGTTGCACTTCTTCCTGGCGCAATGTTTCAACAATACTACTGCCAGTTGAACGCCAACTGTTATTTTTTGTAGACTTCACTTCCACTCCATAATAGCTGTTTGCAACTATATCAGGGAAGTGTTGTTTCTCTGTCTTAATGATACACGACGGTTCAAATCTATAATCTTGCGCCTTTGCCCTCATCACATTAAGAACATCCTCTTCAAGCTTCTCCCCATTACGAGAGAGGTAATAACTACTTCTCTGCTTTGAGTCAAGCTTTAGCGCATCTGTTGTCGCATCCATAAACCGGACAAAATCCCCATAATATTTATGGTTATCTTTTACCGCTATAAATGTTGATGATTGCATATATTATCCTTCAAAATATAGTTTCCAAACATCTTGTATCCTTCTGCCAATGTTGTATGCAAGCATTGGTGGTACAGCATTGCCTATAACTTTGTATGCACCAGACTGGCTCACTGCATACTGACGTGAGTAAGGCTTCTGAAAAACAAACTGATAATCTGGTGGGAACGACTGAATCAAAGCACATTCACGTGGAGTAAGTCGACGTTCCTGCAATCCCATCTCCAGTTCCTCGTCATTACGTCCTCCATGTTCTTTTGACAGGCGGCGAAACTCAATATTACCATGATGTTCAGACCTTATGGTAGGTCCAAGTCCGTTCATGTTAATCTCCGTCTGACCCTGACAACCGTTTCCTAGATAGTTGGCTTTAGAGAATGTCTGATGCGACATGTCTATTGAGAACGTTGGTTCTGGCAGTTTGCCTAACACATCCTTACAGGTCACTGGAGCTGCAAGACGAGTATTATGTACATTGTAATTATGCGTAGGTAAAGGGTAAGGATCATATTCTAGAGATATCTCCTCTTGTTCGAGAGCAACACGGGCAGCCTCTGTCAATACAGAACGCTTGATACCTATAAATATCACTCTCTCGCGAGTCTCAGGGACTCCATAGTTTCCTGCGTGTAAAACTTGAGGTGCTAGAACTATATAGTCATTGCCATTAGCTGTTGAAAAATCCCTTTGTATTATGTCTTTGACATCACCAAGACTAACCAACCCCTTAACGTTTTCGGCAATAAACATCTTTGGCTGTACTATATCTATTACCTGTTTCATCCAGATGTACAGCTTGCCACGAGTCTCTTCAGATGGCACGTCATCGTCAAGCTTCTTTCCATCATGCGAAACAGAAGACTTGAATCCTCGACGTTTACCTGCCACGCTAAAGTCCTGGCAAGGGAAACCGCCTGTTACAATATCTACGTCATGAGGGAAAACGTCATGTCCTTCACGATGCAACTTAACAAGATCAACAATACTCTGTAGGTGGTATATGTCAGGATTTACGTCAAAGCGTCCCATATATCTAACCCACGCCGCCTTTGCTTCTTTAAGAATATCACAAGCAAATATCGTGCGGAATCGGTTGCGCTTGAGCATTATCCAATCATCATTGACCTGACGCTCTATCCATTCTATTGTGTTGACAGACTTCTTGTGACAAATAAAACCACCTTCAAGACCCAAATCCATACCTCCACAGCCCGAGAAGAGTGACAGCACACGAAGTGTTCCCTCATCGCATCTCTCAGCATTA
This sequence comes from Bacteroidaceae bacterium, assembly GCA_045597745.1. Lineage (GTDB taxonomy): Bacteria > Bacteroidota > Bacteroidia > Bacteroidales > Bacteroidaceae > Minthosoma. Next base: position 3,142 of record JAZLKQ010000469.1, read on the forward strand.
CCATTATTATAGAAAAGGTCGTAAGATAATTCTCCTACTAAATCTGAACGGTAATCCTCTGCAGCAGAAGTAATATAGTTGGTTTTGTTATTCGTCATTGTATTTGTCATTATATCTATCTCTCACCTAATACTGATTGATGCCTACAAGTCGTAAAAATATAGACGGTATTTCTCAACCAATAAGTCTACCTGTCAAAACAATGTTATTTATTGAAAAAGGACAACTTGTTCCCAAGTACATGAAAACAAGTTGTCCATATCATATCAATGCGACGGCTGATTATCCCTTGATAGCAGCTACGCCTGGGAGAACCTTGCCTTCGATAGCCTCGAGGAGTGCACCACCACCTGTTGAGATGTATGATACCTGGTCAGCGAGACCGAACTTATTGCCATGTGCTACTGAGTCACCACCACCGATGAGTGAGAATGCACCTTCTGCTGTAGCCTCAGCTACTGCTGCACCGATAGCGCGTGAACCTGCTGTGAAGTCTTCACACTCGAAGCATCCTGCAGGACCGTTCCAGAGGATAGTCTTTGCACCCTTGATTGCTGCAGCAAACTTCTCACGGCTTACAGGACCTGCATCAAGGCCGTCCCAACCCTCTTCGATAGCGTTAGAAGGGAATACCTTAACTTCAGCGCCTTCCTTTACAGAGAATGTTGAGAAGTCATAGCCAGTACAGCATACTGAATCCTCGCCGAGAACGAGCTCTACACCGTTCTTCTTTGCGAGTTCCTCAACGCCAAGAGCAACGTCAAGCTTATCGAGCTCTACAATAGAGTTACCGATTTCGCCACCGTGTGCCTTAGAGAATGTATATGTCATACCACCGCAGAGGATGAGCTTGTCAACCTTACCGAGGAGGTTCTCGATGATGCCGATCTTAGATGATACCTTAGAGCCACCCATGATAGCGACGAATGGACGCTTGATGTTTGAAAGGACGTTGTCAACTGCCTGTACTTCCTTCTCCATGAGAAGACCAAGCATCTTGTCGTCTGCTGAGAAGTAGTCAGCGATGACTGCAGTAGAAGCGTGCTTGCGGTGAGCTGTACCAAATGCGTCCATCACGTAGCAGTCAGCGTATGAAGCAAGAGTCTTTGCAAACTCCTTCTGGCTTTCCTTCATTGCCTTCTTAGCCTCGTCAAACTCTGGAGTGCCCTTCTCTACACCTACAGGCTTGCCTTCCTCTTCTGGATAGTAGCGGAGGTTTTCGATGATACCAATCTTGCTGGAAACCTTAGAACCACCCATGATGGCGATGAAGGGGCGCTTGATGTTGCCGAGCACGTTGTCAACGGCCTGCACTTCCTTCTCCATGAGGAAGCCGAGCATCTTGCTGTCAGCATCGAAGTAGTCAGCGATAACAGCGGTAGAAGCGTGCTTGCGGTGAGCAGTACCGAATGCGTCCATTACATAGAGGTCAGCATAAGAAGCAAGAGTCTTTGCAAACTCCTTCTGGCTTTCCTTCATAGCCTTCTTGGCCTCGTCGAATTCGGGAGTACCCTTCTCAACGCCAACGGGCTTACCTTCTTCTTCGGGATAGTAACGAAGGTTTTCAAGGAGGAGAACTTCACCGGGCTGAAGAGCAGCAGCGGCTTCCTGAGCCTTTGCGCAGTCGGGAGCAAACTTCACTTCGGGTACACCGAGAGCAGCA
>JAZLKQ010000470.1:0-4377 GCA_045597745.1 Bacteroidaceae bacterium
CCCACACTAATTTGTGAGTTAAAGGTCTTAAACAAAGTAAGCACAAAAGTTATTTAACTAAAAAGTTTAACCGAATGATTTAGCCCCAAAGAGGAGGTAATGGATAAGTTAGTGATTGATTCATGAAACTCATATCATCCTTCCGCTAACATTCAATAAGAATTAAAATTATGCCAAGATCAGTAAATCATGTTGCTTCAAGAGCACGTCGTAAGAAGATTTTAAAGCGCGTTAAGGGTCAGTTTGGTGCCCGCAAGAACGTTTGGACAGTAGCAAAGAACGCCTATGAGAAAGGCCTCACTTATGCTTTCGCTGACCGTCGTCGTAAGAAGCGCGAATTCCGTGCACTTTGGATTCAGCGTATCAACGCTGCTGCTCGTCTTGAGGGTCTTTCATACTCTCAGTTGATGGGTGCTCTCCACAAGGCAGGTATCGAAATCAACCGCAAGACTCTTGCAAACCTCGCACTCAACAATCCTGATGCATTCAAGGCTGTTGTTGATAAGGTAAAGTAAATCCGTGAATTTACGAAAGATTAAGAAGTTCTTAATCAAAGATAAAGAGGTTGACCTACACAATTACGTAGGTTAACCTCTTTTTTCTTATTTGTTTTTAATATTCCGACTAAAATTATTATCTTTGCACATGAAAAAAGAATATGCCATTCAGCATATTATGACAACTCACAATCGATTGACATTATAATTATCAATTTAGTTATACTGGCAAAAATATCGACTGAACATAAAACAGTACAATATATTTATCAATATAAACAAGAGAACAATGAAAGCATTTGTATTCCCAGGTCAGGGAGCCCAGTTTAGTGGTATGGGCAAGGATCTCTATGAGAGCAATCCAACAGCAAAAGAATTATTTGACAAAGCAAACGAAATCCTTGGTTTCGAAATAACAAAGATAATGTTTGAAGGCACAGCAGAAGAGCTGAAGCAGACAAAAGTTACCCAGCCTGCAGTATTCCTTCATTCGGTAATTACAGCAATTTGCCTTGGTGAAGAGTTTGACGCTGAGATGGTAGGAGGTCATTCTCTCGGAGAGTTCTCTGCACTTGTAGCTGCTGGAGCACTTTCATTTGAAGATGGTCTCAAGCTCGTAAGCCAGCGTGCTCAGGCTATGCAGAAGGCATGTGAAGCTGCACCTTCTACTATGGCAGCAATCATTGGTCTTTCAGACGAAAAGATTGAAGAAATTTGCGCTGGCATATCTAAGCCAGGCAACATTGTAGTACCAGCTAACTACAACAATCCTGGCCAGCTCGTAATCTCTGGTAACAATGAAGCAATAGCTGAAGCATGTGAAGCTCTCAAGGCTGCTGGTGCAAAGCGTGCCCTCCCACTTCCTGTAGGTGGTGCATTCCACTCTCCTCTCATGCAACCTGCAAAGGATGAGCTTCAGGCCGCTATCGAGGCAACAGAGTTCAGCACTCCAAAGATGCCAGTTTATCAGAATGTTGACGCTAAGCCACACACTGACCCTAACGAGATTAAGCAGAACCTTATCGCTCAGCTCACAGCTCCTGTCAAGTGGACATACGAGGTACAGAACATGATTGCAGATGGTGCAACTGACTTCGTAGAGTGTGGCCCAGGCAAGGCTCTTCAGGGTATGATTGCCAAGATTTCAAGAGAAGTTACAGTAAAGGGAATCTAAGCAAATATTTCATAAGATTAAGATAAGAAAGTGAATAACCTATACTCTATTACAATAGTAAAAAAGGTTATTCACTTTTTATATTACACAACACATTATTCATGGAGAAAATAATCATCTATCAAGTATTCACACGATTGTTTGGAGCTAACAGCAACAAGAACACATCTAATGGTAGCAAACAGCAGAATGGTTGTGGTAAAATGTCTGACTTTACCGGCAAAGCCTTGGAAAACATTAAGGCTCTCGGATGTAATTATATATGGTATACAGGTCTGATAGAACATGCTACAAAGACTGACTACTCTGTATTTGGCATCAAGAAGGATCATCCTGCAGTAGTCAAAGGCAATGCAGGAAGTCCTTACGCTATCAAGGACTATTACGACATTGACCCAGACTTAGCAACAAAGGTTCCAGAACGAATGAAAGAGTTTGAGAATCTTGTAAAAAGAACTCACAATGCAGACTTGAAGATGATTATTGACTTTGTTCCAAATCATGTAGCACGTCAATACCACTCTGATGCAAAGCCAGAGGGAGTTCGTGACCTTGGAGAAGATGATGACATGTCATTAGACTATTCTCCAAGCAACAACTTCTACTATATACACAATAGCAAGTTCTCTCCTTCTTTCGACTTACACGATGAGAATGGAGAAGAATATGTAGAATTCCCAGCTAAAGCTACAGGAAATGATTGCTTTAATCAATGGCCAAACCAAAATGACTGGTACGAGACTGTAAAGCTCAATTATGGAGTAGACTACCTTTGCGACCGCCAGACAAACTTTGGACCAATAATTCCAAGTACATGGGATAAGATGCTTAATATCTTAAAGTTTTGGGCAAGTAAAGGAATAGATGGTTTCAGATGTGATATGGCAGAGATGGTGCCATGCGAGTTTTGGGGATGGGCAATACCAAAGGTCAAAGAAGCATATCCAAATGTCATCTTCATTGCTGAGGTATACAATCCAAGAGAATACCGCAACTATATATACAATGGCAAGTTTGACTACCTATATGATAAAGTAGGATTATACGACACACTTAGATATGTCATAGGAGGCAATAGCGCTACATCTATTACAGGTGCATGGCAGTCTGTTGACGACATCAATAGTCACATGCTCAACTTCCTTGAGAACCATGACGAGCAGAGACTTGCATCACAGTTCTTTGCCGGTGATGCCGTAAAGGGATTCCCAGCGTTAGTAGTATCAACACTTATGCGTACAAATCCAATGATGATATATTTTGGTCAGGAACTTGGTGAGCAAGGTATGTATTCAGAGGGATTCTCTGGACAAGATGGACGTACTACGATATTTGACTATTGGACTATAGACCTCATCCGCAGATGGAGGAATAACGGCAAATTTGATGGTTCTTTACTGTCAAAAGAAGAGAAAGACATACAGACTTATTATAAGAAGGTATTAACTTTGGCTAATAAAGAAAAAGCAATTAGAGAGGGACAATTCTTCGACATCATGTATGCCAATTATGATAATCAAGGCATGATGGACATACATAGACAATATGCATTCCTACGTAAAGAAGGTCATGATCTCTTGCTAATTGTTGCCAATTTCTCGGACAAAACAGCAACATCAAACATCAAGATTCCTGCACACGCTTTTGAATGCTTAGGTATACCTGTCAAGGACACCCCTACTCCATGCAGAGACTTGCTTACTGGCAAGAAGGAAGAAAAGATGCTCATTCCAGACGGGACATTATACATCGAACTCCCATCAAACGGAGCAAAGGTCTTGAAGTTTAAGATATAAAGTATGTGACAAGTACGGCACAAATAGAAGTGCACATTGCAACTCCAACATGACAATATCGTGTATGCAACAACTATTTGTCTGTATTCTGCCGAAATTTATCAACACTTTTTCTCTTTTTTCAAGAAAACGCTTTCATTTTCATTTGCTAAACAAATGCTTTTTTGTAACTTTGCACTTGGAAATTAGTAGACGATGACATAGTCAACAGTCTATAACAAATTAAATTTCTTTATTTATTAACTCATAAATTATCAAATCAATGACTAAAGTAGCTATTAACGGCTTCGGCCGTATTGGTCGTCTCGCATTCCGTCAGATGTTCGAGGCTGAAGGTTATGAGGTAGTTGCTATCAACGACCTTACATCTCCAAAGATGCTTGCTCACCTTCTTAAGTATGACACAGCTCAGGGTGGCTTCGCTGGCAAGTTCGGTGAAGGCAAGCACACTGTAGAGGCAACTGACAACTCTATCATCGTTGATGGTAAGGAGATCACTATCTACGCTAAGCCAAATGCAGCTGAACTCCCATGGGGTGAGCTCGACGTTGACGTAGTACTCGAGTGTACTGGTTTCTACACTTCAAAGGAGAAGGCTTCTGCTCACATCGCTGCAGGTGCTAAGAAGGTAGTTATCTCTGCTCCAGCAGGTAACGATCTCCCAACTATCGTTTACAACGTAAACCACAACATCCTTACTCCAGCTGACACAGTTATTTCTGCTGCTTCATGTACTACTAACTGTCTCGCTCCAATGGCTAAGGCTCTTAACGACTATGCACCAATCTCTTCTGGTATCATGTCAACTATCCACGCTTACACAGGTGACCAGATGATTCTTGACGGTCCACAGCGTAAGGGTGACCTTCGTCGTTCACGTGCTGGTGCTCAGAACATCGTACCTAACTCA
>JAZLKQ010000471.1:0-1646 GCA_045597745.1 Bacteroidaceae bacterium
AGTACGGATTTATCATTAGAGTACAGATGACATGAGTAATGATAATGTGCGTGGTTGCCCCTTTTTTGACAAATATTAACCTAATATCTATTGATAATTATCATTTGCACGACATTTATTCGTTACTTCGATACATTTGTCATATCTTTGCAATGAGAAACTTATTAACACAATAACAAAAACTATCTAATTGAACACTTATTTTATATGAAGAAGAAACTAAAGACCATGCTCTGCATGTCATTGGCGCTACTTATCTCCGTCAGTGTGTTTGCGGGCAAGAAGCACACTATCGTCAAAGTCGAACCTGTGAGCGTAGAGACGCCTGAAGGCACCGTACCTCGCCTACCGTATCAGGTGTGGGTAACGTATAGCGACGGCAAGCATGAGTGGAGACAGATACGATGGGACAACTCGTTGCTCTCTACCGAACTGATGCAGGCCAACCCTGCCGCCAATCCTGCCGGTACCCAGTATACCGTCAAGGGCTACATCATCGGCGACAACTCTACCGACAACGGCTTTATGGTAGAGGCTCAGGTCAAGGTAGTCAGCACTGCATGGTCAGTACCATCCAACCGCTTCAAGGCACAACCACTGCCTCTGCAGGCTGTCAAGATCAATGGCAACAACCGCTTGACAAACAATCGTGACCTTGACATACAGACACTTATCGACCTCGACATCACTCAGCAGCTATACAACTACCGAGACACATACGGCCTATCGACAGAGGGCTACAAAGTATCTGACGGATGGGATTCACCTACTACAAAGCTCAAGGGACATGGTACAGGTCACTATATGTCTGCACTTGCATTTGCATACGCATCTGCTCAGGATGCTGGGCAAAAGAAGCAACTGCTACAGCGTATAGAGCGCATGGTCAACGAACTCCGTGAGTGTCAGGAGCGTACCTTTGTCTATGACAGCACTCTACAGCGCTATCGTGAGGCGCGCGACTACGCCCCTGAAGCACAGCTCAAGGAGATGAAGGGTTCGTGGGCAGCATTTGATGAATACAAGAAGGACTACCGCAACTACGGATATGGATATATCAACGCCATACCTGCAGCACACCCTGCACTCATCGAGTGCTACCGTGCGTACAACAACGAAGATTGGGTTTGGGCACCTTATTATACTATACACAAGCAGCTTGCAGGACTTATTGATATAGCCAATGTGCTACGTTCGTCCAAAGCCAATGCACAGGGCGACGCTGCCGCTGCAGGTGTATCACTCACCAACGATCAGATAGCTGACAAGGCATATCTCATTGCTAAGGACATGGGTCTATGGGTATGGAACCGTATGCACTACCGTACATACGTTAAGCTTGCCGGTAACAAGGCAGAGCGTCAGGCACGTCCGGGCAATCGCTATGAGATGTGGAATATGTACATAGCCGGCGAGGTGGGAGGTATGTCCGAATCACTCGCACGTCTCGCTGAGATGACCAATGACCCAACCGAGAAGGCATGCCTCATCGAGGCGGCAAATTGCTTTGATGCGCCTGCATTCTTCGATCCTGTAGCCAAGAACATAGATGACATACGCACCCGCCATGCCAATCAGCACATACCAATGATCACTGGTGCGCTGCGTTCGTACCTTACCAACAACAACCCATACTACTACAATCT
>JAZLKQ010000472.1:0-1849 GCA_045597745.1 Bacteroidaceae bacterium
TTCCCCGCACACTACTCCAACGACAACACGTGGCGAAGCAACTATCTCGACCGCAATATCTGGGTGCTCGTTCACTTGCACTTCGTAGGCAAGAGCGGACGCATATACGACGGATATTACCTCGGATTTGACTATACATTCTTCAAGACATTTGAGGATGGAGACGGCAAGGTCAACAAGTACCAGTTCCTCGAGCCTGACGGTTACTACAGCAACTGGATACTCAAGGTCAACCCAGGACGCCCTATCGAGAACAGCGGATTTACCCGCCGTATCATGTGCGAAGACCTCGGCAACTCGGACGACCTCGACTTCAACGACGTGGTATTCGACGCTACATACAACATGACACAAGACCAGCTCAACAACTATCAGCCAGGTCAGGAGGTAGACGTCACCATCACACTGCAGGCATCTGGCGCTACCATGCCTATATGGGTCGGCAAGAACCCTAACGAGCAGATCAGCGCCGACTACGAGGTACACGACCTCTTCAACGTACCTGTATCAAAGATGGTCAACACCGATAACAACATGGGTATCAACGCCATCCAGGCCAACTATCACATCAAGCTCAACTCTATCAACCCTGACGACATCGGCATCTATGTATATAATAATAAGGTGAACCAGTGGCAGTCTATCAGCCGTGCCGTAGGCAACTACAACTCTGCTGACAAGTCATCACGCACTCCACAGAAGTTTGCCGTACCTGCCACAACACTCTGGCTCAAGGAACGCATATCTATCGAGGAGGGCTATCCACACTTCGCAGACTGGGTACATGCAGAGCACGGCGCATATCGTGAGAAGGAGAATGATGACCAGGCTTCAGGCACATGGGAAGGCGCATGGTTTGACGTAGACAAGAATCCACGCAACATCATGGGCGTTGCGGGCAACAACACCACAGCTATGCAGGGTACAGGCACATCTGACGAAGGTATCTACGGTACCACATCATCAAGCGCCGGATGGACCTACACCATCAAGGCAGACCCTAACAACAAGCAGTGGGGAACAGTATCTATCGGCTCCAACACAGGCTATGGCACATACTCGGTCGGCACTAACGTAGTCGTCACAGCTACGCCTAAGCCAGGAGAGAACACACGATTCGTCGGATGGAACGACGACACAGACGAGGTCCATCACCCTGCTACACGTACCGTCACCGTAGATGGCATGAAGTACCTGCTCGCATACTTCGTCAAGGACCACACAGCACGTGTCACCATCAACGACCCTTCAATGGGTACTGCATCTATCACTCAGGCATCTAAGGACGGACAGTCATACGACGTCAACGGAGCGCTCCCTACAGGCACACGAGTCCAGCTCCAGGCTACGCCAAACGCAGGTTACGAGCTGGAAGGATGGTACATCAACGGCGAGTTTGTAGATGGATCACCAAGCTACGGCTTTGACATACAGCACAGCGACATCGTAGTCGAGGCACGATTCAGAGTAGCACAGGCATACGAATAGCAGTCGCACAGACTGTGACCTGCAGTTACACATAGTACAAACTGCAGTCGCCTTACAACACACAACCGTCGCTTGTGCACAGCACAAGTCATTATATACCAATCAAAGTGAAGAGGCTGTGTCAAAAGTAACCGACACAGCCTCTTTTTGGCTTCATACACTATGATGGCTCCTGTGGTAATTTTTTATGCTGCAATTCTAAAATTGCGATTATTCGTCTCAAGAAGCGTTATATGAGGTCTATTGGGCTTATGTTGGCGTGAAAAATGGGAGTTGTTCCTCTCCATAAGTTCATTATTGGCATTTCGCATGAGTTTTCTCAGATTATGGGACATGGCGAGTATGGCAAAGTCCATATAGA
>JAZLKQ010000473.1:0-2206 GCA_045597745.1 Bacteroidaceae bacterium
TTGCCGTCTTGCTGCCACGCTCAAGTACACCCCAGTGTATCGGACCCATCTTGTACGCATGGTTGCTCTGATTAGTGCCAGAACCCGCATTGTAGAAAGAGAACTGTCCACCTATGAGCAGCGTGCTCTTGTGGTGTGAACAGGTGAATGGCCCGCAGAATGCTGCACATGCTTCTCCGTTGTCCATGTAAGTGTTGGCAAAGAACAATGACGCCTCTGATGAGAATCCCTTGCCTACATGTACAGCCTCACCTACATAACTGTTGTCAACCTTTGCACCATCGGCGATGGTTGCTCCCTGAGCTACTACCGAGTTCTCGATGATCACATCAGCACCGATAAGAGTCGGAGCGTCCTCACTACTGCCGAGAGTCGAGTTGCTGATATGGCTTGCGCCCTGTATCTCGCATGAGTCCTCTATCTTAGTGTTACATATCTCACGTACATGCTGTATACGCACGTTGCGTCCTATCTCGCCACGCTCAGTCACAGGACGGCTTGCCACCTCACGCTGTGCCATCTCGATGACAGCCTTGCTCTGCAGCATAAGCTGCGCTATCTGGGCAGTGAGCTTGTCATAGATTACCACGTTGCCGTCACCGCCCTCGTTGAGTACAGACACCACGTTGCCGTTGCCGAAGGTCTGCGCCCCCTGAGCCGAGATTGTGCCAATGTCACATATCAGACATTGCTCGCCTATATTATAGGAAGATATGTACCCACGCACATTTTCTATGAGACATCCGTCCCCTACCGTCACGTCGCGAAGGCAGGCATTGCGTATGCCACACTTGCGGACAAATCCCTCTTCTACCTCGATGCTGCCGTCAAGACTGCCTATCTCGACCTCGCCATACATGGAGACGTTGAGCAGACCGTCGGTGCGGAAAGCGTCGTCTACGCTGATGCTCATCCAGTCTTCCGCCTGGCAACCACGTTCCTCGAGTATCGCTATCTCCTGTTGTGTTAGTTTTCTCATAATATATTTTTGTTTATAGTTTTCATGACTGCAAATAAACAACAAAAAAACGAACCATCAAAGTATCACCCTCGCAAATACGACATTTTTTGCATTTCACATTTATATCGACACATTATTATATATATAATGACCATGCGACAACCACAAATCTTGCCCATTTACAATATTTGTATTACCTTTGACCCCACATTTACAGACAGTGTCCCGACATAGACATGAGCATGAGGTCTATTGTCATGACTCATAATGCATGACGCATGACGGGACGAAGACAACACAACCACTAATATCTCATCATGAACAATATAATCAAGACAATACAATCGGGAAGTATGGCTGGCGTATGTATAGGCATCGCCGGATTTGGCTATCTTGCAGAGAAGAGTATCATAGGTGCCGTACTCTTCTCTTTCGGCCTGCTTACTGTCGTCCATTATGGACTCAAACTGTATACTGGTACGGCAGGATTTATCAAACGGGGCGAACTTGGCAATCTCCTGCTTATACTCTTTGCCAACATCATCGGATGCTTTGCCGTGGCGATGCTCGTACGTTGTTCGCCCATGCCATTGCAAGAGACAGCCCAGCAGATACTCGAAGGCAGGCTCCATACAGGACCGCTATACGGTGGACTGCTTGCCATCGGCTGTGGATTTATCATGACCACAGCCGTAACGTTCGCAAGGCAAGGCAAGAATCTTCCACTATTCTTCGGCGTGCCGTTGTTCATCACATGTGGCTTTCCTCACTGCGTCGCCGACATATTCTACTACCTCTGTGTACCAGCAGATTACCTATACGCCAACTTGGTAGACATTCTTGTGTTCTACATCAGTATCGTCATAGGCAACTTCATCGGTTGCAATCTCTATCGCATAGTCATGAGATGGCAGCAGAAGTAGTCGCGTATGAGGGAAAAGCCTTGCTGTTAACAAACATTAACTTGACCACTGGCGCATTTGCGGACAATAATGGTTAATTTTACACCCATTATCATATTATCAACAAATATCTAACAACTTATCACATCATGAAACGACTATTTTTACCCCTGCTGATGGCGGCCATGTCAGCCTTGCCAGCAGCGTCACAAAATCCTTATCTGCCTCTCTGGGAGCATGTGCCAGACGGCGAGCCTCGAGTATTTGAGGACCCTGACAATCCTGGCAAACTGCGTGCTTACATCATTGGTTCGCACGATGTCAAGAACACAGAATACTGTGG
>JAZLKQ010000474.1:0-1899 GCA_045597745.1 Bacteroidaceae bacterium
TGATGTGTCGTTTTCTGTTGATTTGACACGATACTGTATAGTTGTTGACTATATACATACTTGCGGTTGATGCAATACCACCTTATTGTTGATACTATACCACCTTGTATCTGACACTATACGGTCTTGTGGTTGATGCAGATGCCTTGCAGATACCAGTCGTATAGGCGATGGATACCTTCGTCTATCTCTATCTTATGATGCCAACCGAGGTTATGGAGCTTGCTAACGTCGCAAAGCTTCTTCATGGTGCCGTCAGGCTTACTGCTGTCCCATCGGAGTTCGCCCTTGAAGCCGATCTCTGCCATAATCTTCTCTGCAACTTCCTTGATGGTGAGTTCCTTACCTGTGCCGACGTTGATGTGGCAGTTGCGTATCTCCTTGATGCCATCGCGGTTTGTCTCAAAGTGTGATGCCTCTACGACATCCTTGAAGTCAACGTTGAGAAGCACATGGACTGATGCGTCTGCCATCTCTTCGCTCCAGAGGAACTCGCGTAGTGGTGCGCCTGTACCCCATAGTGTGACAGCCTCTGGTGCAATGCCGTAGTTGGCAAGCATAGAGAGTATATCAGCTTCGGATGACTTGCCGTCTACTATGACCTTTTCACCGTTGATGACCTTTGATACAGGTCTGAGGTCGATGTCCTTGCGTACTGCTTCCCAGTTGCCTTCGTTGAGACACTTTGCAAGATAGATCTTGCGTATCATGGCAGGGAGTACGTGACTATTCTCCAGATGGAAGTTGTCATTAGGTCCGTAGAGGTTGGTTGGCATTACGGCTATATAGTTAGTGCCGTACTGCAGGTTGAAACTCTCACACATCTTGAGTCCTGCAATCTTGGCGATAGCGTATGGCTCGTTAGTATATTCGAGCGGAGACGTGAGGAGGCAATCCTCTGGCATAGGTTGTGGTGCCTGTCCAGGGTATATACATGTACTGCCAAGGAACAGGAGCTTCTTGACTCCATGTTTCCAGCTTTCGCCGATGACATTCTGCTGTATCTGCAGATTCTGATATATGAAGTCTGCTCTATACTGCAGATTGGCCATGATACCTCCCACGTGAGCTGCTGCAAGTACAACGGCGTCTGGCTGTTCGTCATCAAAGAATTTCTTGACTGCAACAGGGTCGAGCAGATCGAGTTCGCTATGTGACTTACCTACGAGGTTGTTGTAGCCACGAGCCTTGAGATTGTTCCATATAGCAGAACCTACCAGTCCATGGTGGCCTGCTACGAATATTTTAGAATCGAGACTGAGCATGGGCGTATACTATTTGACGAGACCTTTCTCAAGATACTCGGCGAGGTTAGTACGCATGACAGATGCCACGTGGTCTGCAGCGACCTTTTCCATGTCGTGCTTTACCATGATGGCAACAAGCTCTTCGAATGATGTTTTGGCAGGATTCCAGCCGAGCTTCTCCTTTGCCTTAGTAGGGTCACCCCATAGGTTGACCACGTCTGTAGGGCGGTAGAAGTCTGGGCTTACCTCAACAAGCACCTTACCTGTAGCCTTGTCATAGCCTTTCTCGTCCATACCTTCGCCCTTGAACTCAAGTTCTATACCTGCATGTTTGAATGCGTAGTAGCAGAACTCGCGTACCGAATGCTGTACTCCTGTTGCGATGACAAAGTCCTCTGGCTTGTCATTCTGCAGTATGAGCCACATACATTCGACATAGTCCTTGGCATATCCCCAGTCGCGCAATGATGACAGGTTGCCGAGGTAGAGCTTGTCCTGCTTACCCTGTGCTATACGTGCAGCAGCAAGTGTGATCTTGCGTGTGACGAACGTTTCACCACGGCGCTCGCTCTCGTGGTTGAAGAGTATACCAGAGCAGCAGAACATGTTGTAAGCCTCACGATACTCTTTTACAATCCAGAAGCCATAGAGT
>JAZLKQ010000475.1:0-6585 GCA_045597745.1 Bacteroidaceae bacterium
ATTATAATCAAAAAAGGTGTGCACACCTGCTGGTATGCCCACCTTATTATAATATATAAGGGGTATGATTACTTAGCGTCCTCAAGGAATACGCATACACGATTCCAGTCATTCTCTGGGAACACGTCACTTGTTGCACCAAGACCTTCCTGCTTGAGACGGCTTGGGCTAATGCCATACTTGTTGACGAGCAAGTTGTAAACAGATGCTGCACGAGCCTCAGAAAGCTTCTGGTTAAGTTCTGCAGAACCTTCAGGTGATGCATAACCCTTGATTGTAACAACTGCATTTGGATGATTCTTCATGTAAGTAGCAATCATTGATACAGATGGCTGCTGAGCTGCATTGACAACGCTCTTACCCTTGTCGAAGATTACTACAGGTGCGAGCTGAGTCTGATTGACAGTTGTTGTCTTGTTGATTACGACAGTCTTATCCTTTGCCTTCTCTGCTGCAAGAGCTGCCTCGAGATCAGCGATAGTCTTGTCCTTGCCAGCAAGCTGACCACGGAGACCATTAATCTTGTCGTTCATCTCGTCCATCTGAGCCTGTGTGAACTTCTTGTCGCATACCTTGAATCCACGAGTGCCATCGCTATTACCAAACTTATAAGTAATACCAGCAACAAGAGACAAATTAGAAGTTTTAACGTCAAGACCAGAGCCCACCTCCCAATAAGAGATAGCTGGCTTAATGTTGATTGCAACAGCATCAGAAGCATTGAAATTGAAGTCGAGACCAAAGTTTGCTGTTACAGTATTGTAAACCTCAGAACCATCCTCCTGTGGATAGCAATCACCAAATATGTATCCCCATCCTGCACCAGCACGTGCTACAACTTCGAATGGACGCTGCTCACCCTTATATCCACAGAAAAGGTTTGTAAGGTTGATGAGTCCGTTTACACCAAGGTTTCCGAAGTCAAATGCAGTCTTTGGGCATTCGCTTGATGACTGATTGAACAAGAGTGACTTGTTGTTGCCATTGTTAGGGTTGATGCCAGCAAAGTAGTTTGCACTAACACCGAAAACTGGAGTAATCTGCTTTGCGAGTTCGATGTTGACACCTGCACGCATATCCTTCAACATGTTCTGTCCGATAGTTGGCTCGTAAACACCACCCTGAATTCCGAGAGACCAGTTGTCAAAGAACTTGTTTGTCATAATAGCCTGTTGTGCATTTGCAGCAATAGCTGAAGCAGCAACAGCAAGAGATAAAATTACTTTCTTCATAAATCTTTCTCAATTAAATTAATTAAATAAACACGTTTTCTCCTTGCAAAGGTAAAATAAAATCATGTACGTCGAACAATAAAATGCCACAAATAAAGCGCAAACATGAGTAAAAGGCACAAACGAGTACACCTTTCGGGCGAATACTGCACTTATTCAAAGACATTTATCCACCTTTCGATGCAAAATCACTCACCGGCACCACCCTACTTCATCAAGTTGTCATCAAGAAATCTCTCAATCCTTGACATCAGGTGAAGTCTCGTCTTACCTCCGTATATGCCATGGTTTCGATTGGTGTATATCTGCATGTCGAAAGGTATATTCTCCTGCACAAGACACTCCGCAAACTCCGCCACGTTCTGGTAGTGCACATTGTCATCAGCAAGACCATGGCAAAGAAGGAGATTGCCATGAAGTTTCTTGTATCGCACATCTGGAGAATAGTTGTAGCCATCAGGATTCTCACGTGGCGTACGCATAAACCTCTCTGTATATACAGTATCGTAGAATCGCCAGCTGCATACTGGAGCCACCGCCACACCACAGCAGAACACAGGTCTGCCGTCGGTCATCGCCATGAGGGTATTGAATCCGCCAAAGCTCCACCCCCATATACCGATCCTCTCCTTGTCAACGTAAGGCAGAGTACCCAAGTACAGAGCAGCCTCTACCTGGTCACGCGACTCCTTGTCGCCAAGAGTCAGATAAGTACACTTCAGGAAGTCAGCACCACGTCCTCCCGTACCTCTACCATCTACACATACCACGATATAGCCCTTTTGTGCGAGTCGATGTTCCCAAATCAATCCACCAAAGAATCCGTTGGAGAACGAATTGTGCACACACTGACTGCCAGGTCCACTATACTGATACATCAGCACAGGGTACTTGCGCGAAGGGTCAAAGTCCTTTGGCTTTACCATCCAGCCATTGAGTTCTACACCCTCGCCTGTCTTAAAGGTAAACAGCTCTGGCTTGCCTATTGACATCGAAGCATACGCATCCCTCACACTTGCATTATCCTCCAGCACCTTCACCTCCTTACCCGAAGCAGAGTATATTGACACTACTGCAGGCGTATTCTTATCTGAGTATTCATTGACAAAATACTTACAGCCCGCAGAGAACGATGCCGAATTGAATCCCTTACCCTTAGTGAGAAGCGTCTTCTTGCCCGTACGGTCCACCTTATATATATATTGTTCCAACGGACTACCCTCATTGCTCGCATAATAGAAGTTCTGCCCAGCCTCATCCTGTCCATAGTAATCTGCAACCACATAATTGCCGCTTGTAAGCTGCTTGATCAGTTGTCCGCCAATAGTATACAGGTATAGATGCTGATAGCCGTCACGCTCTGACATCAACACAAAGTTGTCGTGCTTGAAGTCGAGCGAAGCGTATGCCTCCTCGCCAACATACTTGTCTGACGTCTCTCGGAGAATAAGTTTTGAGACTGTAGAACGAGGATTAACCATATACACGTCCATACGGTCCTGATGACGGTTGAGCGTCACCACAGCGAGCTGGTCCTTATCGTTCGTAAACTGTATACGTGGTATGTACCCGTCATCGTCAAGCGGAATGTCGAGATTGCGTGCCACATGACTCTTGATATCATAGCTCATCACAGACACCTTCGAATTGACCTCACCTGCCTTTGGATACTTATATTCGTATGCTACAGGATATAGGGAGGCGTCAGTTCGCTCCGGATAACTGCCCTTGTACATAGGCATGGCAAACGTCTTGACTGCTGTCTCGTCAAACCTAATCCATGCCAGCATCTGGCTGTCCGCACTAAAGTCAAAGGCACAACTAAACGAGAACTCCTCTTCATACACCCAGTCCGGCTTGCCGTTTAATACTTTGTTCAACTCGCCATCCTTAGTCACCTGGCTCTCAGCGTTATTAAAGAGCAACTTCACGAGATAGATATTGTTGCTGCGCACAAAGGCTATCATGGTGCCATCGGGCGAGAACTTAGGACACTCCTGTGCGCCCCCTTCTGACAGAGGAGTGAGTGTATTGTTGCGTATATTATAGATATAATACTCTGCAGTGGCGGAATGACGATATATCGGCTTTCGCTTAGTCTCTATGAGGATATTCTTCTCATCAGGAGACATGATATAGCCACTGAAGCTACTGATCTTAGCTCCACGCGCCGTAGCCTGATCGAAGAGCACCGTCTCCTCATCAGTCTTAAACGAACGCTTGACTATCTTTGTCCCATCCGAACTAATCTGGGCAAAGCTTTCACCATCTGTCATTGAGGTGAATCCGTCAACTCCTTGCTGCGAATACATACCCTCGACCACATCTTCAAGCCTAATTTGTTGTGCAAATGCTAAAATAGTCATAAAAAGACAAGCTGATAGTGCTAAAATTTTCTTCATGTTAACAAAAATGCTTAATTTTAATGCCACAAATGTAACAATTTATTTGGACATAGACGCCAAATGACTTGTCAAGAAGTATAAAACGAACGTAAAAAATGGGTACTACCACATCTATATCACACATCTCGACCTCATGTCGCCACATCGTCATGAGCATGATGCTCATACTTGCATCTCTGCTGGTATGTGGATGCGACAATAAGCACCAGGCAGACGAAAGCAATATCGACAGCAACATACAGTCTGCCCAGACTCTGCCCGATGGCAGCATAGTAGTATCATGCCTCAGGCAAAATGCAAGCATTGCGACTACCGAACTGACCGTAAGGAAGGTGGCGATATACGACACAAGCAAGAGCGAGCACTTTAGCATCGCCGACCCGTCTACATGGAAATATGGTGACAAGAAGTGCATCATACCCGTTGAGGTAACCATAAAGTATGGGTACGACCTCGCCTCGCTCACCATCGAAGACGTGAAGTGCGACCAGGACAAGAAGGCCGCATACATCACTCTCCCACGCCCCAAGGTCATAGATGCCGGGTACAACACATACATAGAACCGGGCAGCGTGACAAGCATCTCTACAGGCCTACGTTCGCAGATCGGCCATGCGCTCGAAGAGGAGATCAGGAGGAAGGCATACGAATCTGTGGTCAAACAAGACCTCTCTCCGTATGTAGGCGACGACATCAGGACCAACACAGAGCATCTGTTCACCTCGCTCGTCAAGTCATTAGGTTACGAGTCGGTCATCATCAACTATAAATGAATGCCTTATGAAGATTGTAGATATAAAAGCCTCTGTCAACAAGGCGACCGACTGGGTGAAAAACGCATACCATACGGTCGTCGACTCCAAAGCTGTACATTTCCTGTATGATGCACGCAAGCAGATAGGCTGTATCGTCGTGCTCGCTACCATCTGTGCTGGATGCTATTATATTATATATAAGGTGTACGACTATTTCTCGGCAGAGGAGGAAACCATCACGCTCGAGGACACTCCGATATCTATCGAAGCAGTGCGTCCCAAGGGCGAACTATATGTCTGCTCGTCTGTCATAGAGGACTATGTCACCCTGCAACGTACAGAGCGCAGGTTTGGCATATTCCCCGTAGAACACTCGTGTGTACAGATTTTACGCCAGAAGGTCAGCTACCTGATAGACCTGGACAAGGTGGAGTATACATTTGACCCGAATGACGACCACAAGGTACTGGTCAAACTGCCTCCCCTCGAGTACATAGCGACTACGCAGAGCTCGCCATTCATGTCTGACGACGAGACTTACTGGCACAACAACATGCCAAGTACCAATGGACTTAAACAACAGGTAGAGAAGAAGATACGCAACAGATTTGACACCTCTACCAATCAGAAGAAGGCAGAGATATATGCCGAGACTGCCATCAGCAACATACTAAGGCAGATGGGATATGAGGCGGTGTTTATCAACTCTGTATCAAGTTCTCAGGGCGGCAGATAGAGCTTTGTTCCTCATCACCCAGCAAGGCATCACAATACCCATTATACGAGGAGCAAGCGACACCATACGGACAACCAAAATTCATCATACGTATGACGAGCTCTTATCATACGTATGTCTAAGCCTCAACATACGCTTGATGCACGCTCATCATACGTATGATGCATTTTATACCATTATACGGCATTTTTGTGTCACTACAGGACATGTGACTAATCGACCGCATCATAGAGCCTCCCCTGCCTTGCGTCACGTTCTTCAAGACGCTTCCTCACTCGCTCAACAAACTCGTAATTCTTGAGTCCCCAGCCGGGCACAGCAAGCAGCGAAGACGGTGACTGCGACACAAATCGCTCGAGCACCATATCAGGACGTAAATGCTCTATGAAGTCTATCACAAGGTCGATATACTCATCGGCAGTAAATAGGTGAAAGTCAGACGCATCCTCGAAATACTCGTCAGCCATGCGTGTTCCCTTGATAAGTTGCAGTTGATGCAGTTTCAGCGTCGTGAGAGGCAACTCGGACAGCACTTTAGCTTCATGCACACACTCCTCGTACGACTCGCCTGGCAAGCCCAATATCAGATGACCGCCCACATGTATGCCACGCCTTGCCGTACGCTCCACAGCACTCACGGTATCGGCATGAGCATGCCCACGATTTATCCTGAACAATGTCTTGTCATACACGCTTTCGATGCCATACTCCACGATGACAAGGCAACGCTTGTTAAGCTCTGCAAGATAGTCCAACAGTTCGTCAGGCATACAGTCCGGGCGCGTTCCTATGACCAGTCCTATCACGCCATCCACTCCTACCGCCTCTTCATACGCCTCCTTCAGCACTTGAACTGATGCGTACGTATTGGTGTATGCCTGAAAATAAGCAAGATACTTCATCTGAGGGTACTTCTTGCCAAAGAAGGATTTACCCTCCTCCAACTGCTGCGTGATACTCTTGCCAGTACTACAGTAATCGGGATTGAATGTCTGGTTGTTGCAGTATGTACATCCACCAACTCCTACCGTGCCGTCACGGTTAGGACAGGTAAATCCTGCATTGATCGATATTTTCTGCACCTTGCATCCTGCAATCGATTTAAGCCAGGGGCCATATTCACAATACCTTTGTTCCATAGTACACAACACTTTAACTGTTATTTTGGCACAAAGTTTGCAAAAAATAGTTCAATATCCAACATCTGTATGATGTCAATAGCACAAACAAGACGAAAAAGCTCAAAAAAGCACAGATTTTCTTTGCCACGTTAGCAGAAAATCGTACCTTTGCAAGCCGATTATTATCGAGAGGGCTCTTCGGAGTCCTATTTCTGTGTGTAGATAGTGCCACCTATTAGCCGGGTGCACGGTCTGTGAATCATGGAAGTTCAGCACTTAAACCGTAGGAGTTAGACTGCGGCACTTGCTGAAGGCGTGACGACAACATAGAGAGCG
>JAZLKQ010000476.1:0-5658 GCA_045597745.1 Bacteroidaceae bacterium
ATACATGTCGTCATCATCATCGTCGTCGCTTTCGCTGTAGTCGTCAGCTTCGTCCGACTCGTCATAGTCGTCACTACTGCTTGAGTACGAACTACTGCTGCCCGAGCCCGAACCACTGGCAGACTCCATTTCCTCCTGCGCCTCACGCATACTCTGTTCCATTTCCTCCTGAGCCTCACGCATACTGCGCTCCATCTCTTCCTGCGCTTCACGCATTGCCTTCTCATATTCGTTTTCAGCCTCTTCCATCTCTTCATTGTCATCATCTGACGAGCTGAATACTGATGACTCTTCGTATCGGTCGTCATCGTAATGCGACTTGCTGCATGAGCGACTGCATGTAGTTATGCCCAATATGATCAAGATAAATATGAACAGACCACCAAGTATTGCCAGTCCCTTGGCTTGTGGATGATCGTGAAAGTACTCTCCCACTCGACTTACATTACTTGCCAACTCCTTCTTTCTCTCCTTTGCTTCCTCTTCCTTCAGCATCTTGTCCTTGAGTTGGTTGACCTGTGGATATACATCTGCCAACGTGCGTCTTGCCTTAGGATTGTCTGCATATAGCGTCTTGAGATTGAGCAGACAAGTCTCTATCTTCTCGAATGCAGAGACCGAAGGACGGTTGATACACTCGGCAAGCAACTTGTTGATATTCTTGATCTCCTCGTCGACAGGATCGGTATATGCTGCCGATGGCGGTGGTGTCACTAGTGGCACCTGTGGTGTATATGCTGCCGATGGTGGTGGAACCGGCGCTGATGGTGACGGCGGTGCAGGAGGATCTGACGGTTTGTCAAATGATGGTGGCATAGGTGCAGGTGCCTTGCCCGTCTGTATCTCGTGCAGACGTGCATCAAGTACCACATTGAGTGTATATGTGTCTACGCCCTCCTGTGCAGCCTTAGTCTCCAGTACCTTGCGTTCCTGTGGAGTCAGTTTGCCGTCAAGCAACGTTATTCTGATGAGTTCTTCAAGTTCTTTCGAAAACATAGTATTAAAGTATTATTAAAAACCTCACCCAACCTAAAGTGGAACCTCCCCCAGCCCATCCCAAGGAGGGAAGCTCGTAGTACATGGGTGATGTACATGAGGGTGGGTGTTGTATTAGTTTGGGTGTAAAGATAGTGTATTTTTATTACATACAAGCATGATGTAATGGAAAATGTTGATGCGTCATGAAATGTATGTAAAACAGGCGTGCGGTTGATGAAATTTAGACATACGTTCGTTGAGGCTTAGACATACGTTCGTTGAGGCTTCGACATACGTATGTTGAAGCTCCGACATACGTATGTCAAAAAAACAACGACCGCATGGCTGTTGCACCATGCAGTCGTTGTTGAGAATTGAATTTATTGTCTTATCGCCACGTTTGATTGGAGTATAGCATTAGAACAACTTAACCTTCACACCACTCATCACCCAAAGTCCAGGCTGAAGGACATTGGCAACGTCATAGTACTTATGGGACGTGAGGTTGTTGGCCTGTACGTAGACGGTATAGTGCTTGTCCTCCCATTGGAGCTTGAGGTCAAGGTTGCCAAAGGTGCCATAGCTCTGTCGTTGACCAGTGATCGCATTGTCAAACTCGCCCTCACGACTCTTGAGCGTGAAGTCCCACTGCGCTGAGAGGCGGTCATAGATGCGGTGGTTGAGCGATGCGACAAACTTGTTGCGGAGGAAGACGAGCTGACTGGCGTACTGTGCCGACTTGTCCTTGTTGGTACGTGTCTGGTAGTTGTAGCAGTAGCTGAGAGTCAATGTCTGGAGCAATGACTTCTTGCCCCACAGACGTGTAAAGTCCATACCCATCAATGCCTCTGCCCCATAGCTGTCGATGTCACAGTTGTCGCTGGTGTATATGTCTGCTCCGGCAAACTTTACCCAGTCTATCATGTCTGTTCCTCTGCGGTAAAATCCCTTCAACTGACCAGTGACAAATTGGCCTCTGTAACTGATGCCAAGGTTGTAGTCTGTGCTCTTCTCCGGTTTGAGGTCAGCATGTCCCGCAAGACCCGGACCATAATAGTAGAGATCGGTATAGGTTGGTACGCGTAGGCTCTGATTGAACGATGCAAACACCTTCATCCATTCATTCATGCGCCATGACAGGTCGATACCAGGGTAGAGTCTCATACCTCCTGAGACGGACGTATTGTTGTTGGCAAGCACACCTATCGACATTGTCACATCATCGAGCAGTATGTCGTGTTCGAGGTAAATGCCGAAGTTGGTGCGTCCATCCTTGTATTTATAATAAAGGTCATGTCCTGGCACCTTGTGCAACTCGCCCTCAGGTATCTCCTTGCCAAGACGTGTCGACAGGATGTTCTCTCGACGCCACTCCACACCAATGGCGGTCTTGCCGAGAGCCCATGACGTGTAGGCGTTGACGTTGGCTCCATAGACGTTGGTCTGGTGGAAGTTCTGGTATGCTGCAGGGTTGCTTCGAGTCCATACATAGTGGTCAAGAGAGCGATTCCAATAGACTTGAGGCAGCACATGAACTGTACCTTTGTATTCTCCCTGAATAGCAGTGAGATAACGTCTATTCTCTTCATACTGTGTAGTTGACCCCGTGCCGTAGAATGTATTAGCGCCGTAGTTCATCGTGCTGAAGCCTGCCATGACCTTCAAGTCAAGCATGTCGGACGAGTATTTTCCGTTCCAGAAGGCGTTTGCCTTGTTGAAGTCCGAATTGCTCGTACCGCCGTCGCTACGTGCATATCCTCCCGACAGGCGATTGTTGAAGGCACCACTGTTGAGCGCCGCATATCCGTTGGCGCCAAATGTACCGTACGAACCACCCTGCACATGCACTCCTGCACCGCTCTGACGTTCTGTCTTTGTAACGATATTAACGACTCCCGCGAATGCCTGCGAACCGTACACACGGCTCGCTCCGCCCTCTATCACCTCTATACGCTCTATATCATCGACGCTGACAGGCAGGTCGACGGTGAGGTGACCAGTGTGCGGATTGCTGATATTGACCCCATTGAGGAGTACCGTGAGCTGGTCGGCACTACCTCCATTGACACCTATGTCTGTCTGTATACCAAAGCCTCCTCGCTGACGTACGTCCACTCCTGCGGCGAGCTTCAAGAGGTCGTTGACACTCTGTGCACTTGTTGCTTCTATCTCACGACGAGTGATGACCTGCACGAGACGTACTGCCTTGTCGGCAGGAAGCGGAGCACGTGTGCCTACCACCTCTATGTCTTCGATGTCGTACTCCCACGTGTTGGTCTTGTCATCGTCCTTACTATCTATACCTTGTGCTGCTGATGTACCATGGCACATCATTATAACGGCTACGAACAATGATGTAGCCAATATGTTATAATTCATTTGTTTTTAGATGTTTAATGTTTGTTCAATCAATACATACTGTATATAATATCAATCTCTTTGCTCCTTGATATGCCACCGGGATTAGTGCCTGGCAGACCCTCAGGTACAGTCAGTCCTCGCTTGGCATAATACTGTTTCCAGAAGTCGGTGACACGTCCCGTACTGTCGTGAAAAGACATAGGCTCCTGGCTGAAGACCGCTCTGCCGTCGGCATACGTATAGGAGAGCTGTACGAGTTCGCTGCAGTATATCGCCTTGTCATCAGGCATATACACATAGTCGTACGGGCGACCTACGTATGTAAGCGCCTTTGCTACCGAAGCGGTGACATTTGTCCTGTCCTTGAGCCTCCCGACGAGTATCATCGGCCGGCCGTCGGCTGACTTGTCAGCATGTATTACAAATGAATCTAACGGATTGAGCCATACTCCGTGCTTGCCGGATGCTTCGAGTGCAAACGTCGATTCGCCTCGTCTGCACACTATGGCTACATGTGAAATACTCCGAAGGTCGTACCCTTCGGTTACATCTGTGATGGCTACGCTAAGACCATCAGCTTGAGGGCTCACCACATTGAACAGGAGATCGCCCTCCTCAAGCAGAGACATGTCTGTCGACCCTATGGCAGTGATGCCTCCCTCGTCTGCAGGACTGCCCTGTGTGGCTATCCTTACAGTCTGAGCGGTAGCACTACTTGGGACTACACTCGCCAACGACGCCACGCTCAACACACCGATGCTGATCTGCTTGCCAAGTGACAGGAAGGCTGCATCCTTGCGTCGTGTGAACTGTCGCCATACGATTGTGCTCGCTTGATGATACGTTGCTTGTTGTCGCATTTAACTTGAAATTAATGAATAAATACCGTTTAGTTTATCTAAACTGGGCGCAAAGTTACTAATTACTTGCCGTATGACCAAATTTACACCTTTATAGAAGTAAGTAATGAAAAAACTTTCGTACTTTTGCAAAGCAAATGCCTACGACATGCTTGTCGTATGGACGATTGAACAAAATTCGCAAATAGTCAAACAGAAAACAATATGGTTGTTACAGAAAAGTCAGAAGACGTTAAGAACGAATCAATAAGTTTCGTAGAAGAAATTGTCAAGAAGGATCTTGAAGATGGTAAGAACGGTGGACGCGTACAGACACGATTTCCGCCAGAGCCTAACGGGTACCTTCATATAGGTCACGCTAAGGCGATAGCTATAGACTTCGGCATGGCGCAGAAGTACGGTGGCGTATGCAATCTCCGCATGGACGATACCAATCCACAGAAGGAAGATACTGAATACGTAGAGGCCATCAAGCGAGACATCGAGTGGCTTGGCTTCAAGTGGGGCAACATCTACTATGCGTCTGACTATTTCCAACAGCTCTGGGACCTTGCTGTCGAACTTATCAAGCAGGGCAAGGCATATATTGACGAACAGTCAAGCGAGGATATCGCCAAGCAGAAGGGTACACCTACTCAGCCTGGTATCAACAGCCCGTATCGTGACCGACCAGTGGAGGAAAGCCTGCAGCTCTTTGAGGAGATGAACAGCGGTAATGTAGAACCTGGCAAGATGGTCCTGCGTGCGAAGATAGACATGGCTAACCCTAATATGCACTTCCGCGACCCTATCATGTACCGCGTGCTCAACCTTCCTCACTGGCGTACCGGCAATAAGTGGAACGCTTATCCAATGTACGACTACACTCACGGACAGTGTGACTACTGGGAAGGCGTCACTCAGTCGCTTTGTACACTGGAGTTCGTCAGCCATAGACCTCTCTATGACCTCTTCGTCGACTGGGCTAAACAAGTAGCAGGCGACGACCAGCCGCTGGATGACAATCGTCCTCGCCAGACAGAGTTCAACAAGCTTAATCTCACTCATATCCTCCTCTCAAAGCGCAATCTTCTTGTGCTCGTCAAGGAAGGTGTGGTCAATGGATGGGATGACCCACGTATGCCTACTATATGCGGATTCCGACGTAGAGGATATAGCCCTGAAGGTATCCTTTCGTTCATCAACAAGATTGGTTATACCAAGTTTGATGCGCTCAATCAGATGTCACTCTTTGAGTCAGCAGTACGTGACGACCTCAACAAGCGAGCTCAGCGAGTAAGTGCTGTGGTTGACCCTGTCAAGCTCGTCATCACCAACTATCCTGAAGGTCAGGTTGAGACTTACAATGCAATCAACAATCCTGAAAATGAAGCTGACGGCACACACGAGATTGAGTTCTCACGCAACCTCTGGATAGAGCGCGAGGACTTTATGGAAGATGCTCCTAAGAAGTTCTTCC
>JAZLKQ010000477.1:0-2731 GCA_045597745.1 Bacteroidaceae bacterium
CAACTGAATCAGTAGCTGCAGAATCAGCAACGATTGAATCGAGCTCAGCAACAGCAGAATCGAGCTCAGCAACAGCAGAGTCCATCTCTACAGCAGCAGAGTCAAGAGCAGCGTTAAGCTCATCGTTCTTCTTCTGGTCACATGATGTGAAAGCAACTGATACTGCAAGAGCAGCAACAACTGTAAGAACCAACTTCTTCATTTTTCTTTTACTTTTTAAAATTAAACAATAATTGCTTTATTAATCTGGTGCAAAGTTATGCACTTTATCAATATGGTGTTATCGAAAGATGGATTTTTTTTTCGATTTTAACGCTAATTCTCATTTGTCAAGTTAATGCAGATGTCATTATTAGGAAATAACGTACATTATCTTTGTTTGCGCACACAACACTTGTCGTCTTAGTGATTGCAATTACCAGTTGAGATTTTCTTCTTCTCTATCAAACGACTCGTGGTTGCCAGTAGCAGATGGGTCAGGATCTGGCTTCGGGCTATTTGTGAGCAAGTCATGACAGATGTCAATCTTTTCGATGAACACTTTTGGTTGAATGTATGATTTCTTCATGTTGTATCTTAAATTTCAGTTTTAATTTGTAGTTCTTTATTCAAGTTTATTGAGTGCACAAAGCGCAATCTTTTTTTATTCTTCCCTTCATCAAAATTAATCATACGTATCATTAAGCAAAATGTAACGTATGATAACGCCCAAAGTAACGTTACTTTAATGCCAATCAAAGGTATGTTGTTTTTTTTAATTAATACTACCGAGATTCATCACTTTCGCTCTCTTGAATGTGACAGTGTTGCCTGTAGACTTAGAAGCAATGATGTCGCCGTTAGCATTGTAGCAAGTGATGGTGATACCGCTGTTGCATGATGCTGGCAGTACATCTATATAATAGGTGGTGCCTGACTCTATGTTGCCCTGTAGTGTCACGGAGTTGGATGATAGAGGGGACGAAGTGAGCCCAGTAGAGGCGTTGCTGTCGTCACCATTCATGATTGCGTATACATCCATATATACATCACCTGCCAACTGCTGTTTGCCATTGCTTGCAAGTACAACCTTCTTGCAGTCCTTGACATCGTCACCTAAAGTAAACTTTGCCAGTGCGCAGACATTGTAAAGGGTGAAGTTTTTTGTCTCTTCAGGTAAAAATTTGCTTACGCTGAGGTTAGCCTTTGGGTCAAATGATCCTGCAGTGGCAGTCTGCAGGGTAGGGACTTGTGCATAGATCTCGTCAGTATCATAGAGAGCAGACGCTCCCTCTTGATAAGGATACAGCACAAAGAAACTCTTGGTGATATTCTCGTGAGCATATCCTGAGAATGTGGCAGTTGGTGACTGACTCTTGATATTTGTGGCAAACAACTGGTTGTCCTGATAGTAGTCGAATAAGCTGATGATGTCGCCAGGGCAAAAGTGTACGGCGTTGTCTGTGCTAAGAGTAGTACGTGAGCCCTCTCCTACAGTAAATGACATCTGTAGGGCAGGGATGAGTTCGGCAGATGGGTAAAAGAATGTTCCGATATAGGCAAAGGCAGTCTGTGAGTGTGACATGTAGTACTTGCCAGTACTTGCGGAGAAATACCTGATCTGCATCTCCTCTATCGGCTTTACCATCATCAACTGTCCTTCGAACCTTTTTTGCTGCTCATTGTATTTGAGTATTCCTCTACATTCGTTCGCGCAGAATAATGCCATCTCGTCATTGTCCATTCGACTGCTGTTGAGCTCTGCAGGTAAAGTGACGTATACATTCATGCTGTAGGGATAAGGCTTTGAAGTGGACATGTTGACGCAGAATGGTTCTTCTGTACTGCCCTGTACGCCGTCGTGTTCATAGTTGAACAGATTGGCCCAATAGTATATCTGCTTAGTCTTGCTCGAAGCGTATGCCATCGTTATACGCTCAGTACCATGTGGGCTGTATATATTGGCAATATATATCCATTCGCCGTTCTTCATCCGTATTGGCGAAGTCACGTCAAGGCATTCGCCTTCGCAGAAGAATGCTATACGGTCAGACTCATCCAGTGTGCTGAGCAGTTGGTCTGGTAGTGTACCATACACCATCATAGATGACAGTATGTTGATGGTGCTGTCGGCTACTGACCAGTTTGCACTCTCATAACTGCTACCGCTTACTGTCCATCCAGGTCCCGTGTGTTGGCCTGTGTTGACATTGGTAGTATTACTGTTGTCATCGCTACAAGCTGTAATGATTGCGATGACTAAGAATAGAAATAATGCTTTTGTCTTCATAATGATTTCAATTTAGAGCCCCTCTCCCCCTATAGTGCGACTTCGGACTTGTTTCCGAATGTAGTGACTGATGGATGTAGTATACAGTATATTACTATGCTCTATCGGGGCTCCCCTCCTTGGGAGGGGGGGCGGGCTTTTTTACTTATGTATCAACTTTATAGTCTTGACATTTGTACCGATAGTAATGCGTGCCACATATACTCCGCTTGGCAACTGGTCTGCGTCTGTGAATGTGTACGATGTGGTGTCTGTAGAGCCAACGAGATTAGTGCCAAATACCCTGTTGCCACCAATGTTGTACAATTCGAAGCTTACGTTATCGCCCTTGCTTGCCTTTGCTGTGAATGTCACTCTGTCTGTAAAGAGCCTTGGATATACAGCCATCAGAGATTCTGCACCGCTGAAGTCTATCACGAACGGTTCGTCAAGCGACCCGATGACAGACTGCGAGTCGTACTG
>JAZLKQ010000478.1:0-4783 GCA_045597745.1 Bacteroidaceae bacterium
TTATCAAGATACAATTACAATAAGATGTCACAAATGTGGTATTCTCTTTTTGCTTGAGAAAGTATCTGTGTGATAAGATAATCAATCTTCAATAATAAATTGACTGTGAGATTTATGAATGAAGGAGAGTGGGGGAGATTAATGCTCGAAATAAGGAGGAAGGTTGTCTAAGACTTCCTTATAGCCCATTAAGAATCGCTTAACAAACATCCATGTATCGTCTATCGGTTCTTTGTAATTCTTCCCGTCAATGATTTCAAGAAAAGGCTCTGCCTGATTGTTCATAAAATAGTCGCGGCGTTCAGACGTTTTGCCAGTTTCAGGATCAGGAGTTTTAGCATAATAGAACATCAGTTCGTCACTGTCTGTGTCGAAGAGATACTCATAAACCGAAGGAACAGCTGCCCAGAGCTCCTTTACTCGCATGAAGTAAAGATGACGTTCCTGCTCGCCTTCGAACTGCTCGTTTTCCTTTGTGTCAAAGTAATATTCGACTGTAAACTCGCATGGTCCGCTACCAGGTAGATTTTGGTTGATGACGATGACAGCTTTGTTGTTCTGGTTGGCATCCTGCTGACCATCCTCTATCTTCTTCAAAGCCTCAGTGTAAGACTTGCGGATTTGTTTCACTCTGGCGTCATTATTCTTCTGTGCCATGACAGATGATGAGAAGAAGATGGCGAGCAGAAGTATAAAGATATTGATTTTGTGTTTCATTGCATGGAGACTATTTGACTATAAATTTGTTACCATTCCATGTGATGTCCCAACGATAAGGCTCACCATTGTTTGTTGTCAGGTCGTAAGTCTCAGCCTTTATGCTCTTGCCATAGCGTGGGAGTTCGTAAGTCACCTCAGCAGCCTTGTTGCCGAGACCGAGGCTGAACGGCTTTTCGATAGCCTTAAGCGTGTGATTTGCTGTATTGTATTCATAGAAATGTAGTGATGTTCCATTCTCCTCGTTCTCGATATGACTGATTGCAAGAAGGAGGTTGCCATTGTTCATCTTCCAATAGCAGCTTTCTACATTGCGATAGTCTTCATTGCTACCAATATCGATTCGGATATATCCGTTTTTAATGTCAATGATTCGCTTTGTAACGCCACGCTCGTTTTTGTTTTTTACTGCGTTTGCTGCATATCTCTTTACGAGTTCTGTGTCGCACTTGTCATACTTTGCCGCTGCGAGGAAGAGATCAACGATAGTTGGTTTTGCAGGTAGATTTACTTTGTAAGTCTGTGCGAAAGAACCGATGCAGACTAATACAAGTGCAATGATTGTCAAAGAAAGTTTTTTCATAATGTTATAGTGATTAATTTGGAATAAATATTTGTTGTTATTTGTTCTTACTTGAGTTCTATCTCAAAGGTACGCTTGCCATCATCGTCATCGAAGGCAAAGCCCTTGCCGATGTTGAAGTAATAGCGGCGAGAGTAAGGCTGTTTGCTGATAGACTTGAATATCTGCTCGCGCAACTGTGGAGTACACTTTGTGACATCGATGAAGTATTCGTCTATAGCAACATCTTTGCCAAAGCGAAGTGTTGAGGAGTTCTCCTCCTTCTGTATCTTTGCTCCTTGGACTTCGGGATCAAAGATGATTTCAAGGTCATCTGCATCTCCATATATGTTGAGGTGATCATTCTCTATCTTGCCGTATAGCATCCAAGATACACCATCAAAACCATCCTGTACAAGCACTGTCTGAGACAGGTTGTCATCGTTCACCATCTTGTCATACTTGTCAAGTACAGTATTCAGATTCTGCCAGCTGAGCTTAATAGGTTTCACAGACTTGAGATACATGCTGCTCATCCATCCTTCTATGTATCGTGGCTTAGATTGTGATACGAGGTCTGTTAATCCGTAGCCAGGATAAAACCGCACCTTGTACCAGTCGGTTTGCTTTGCTACAATCTGCATAATGTATCCTTTAGGCTGGTATTGCACTCTGCGTCGACCGCCTGCTTTTGTCGCCCAACAGTATACGCTTTCTACTCCATCGCCAGTGTGCATGAGTATCTGTGCAGACTTGGACGGAGCTTTGCGGATATTTACATTTTCGCCTGTGATAACAGCGAACTCGAGCGACTGCGCACTTGCGATGATGCTACATAGCATCATGAAGGAAATAAAGAGAAGCTTTTTCATAGATAATTCATTGTTAATTTATACATCTTCTTATTCTTAAGAATTTAATGTTTCCGATGCAAAAATAGGCAATAATTTTTATTTAACAATAAAATACCACGATTTAACTTAAATTGTGTTGTATTTGTTGCTGGTTATAATATAAAGGTTATCCTTTTGCTTACGCAATATAATGACAAAGGAAGGCGTATCTACCTTATATGATACGCCTTCCTTATTCTTATAATAATATACTAATATTACTTCTTTGCAGGTGCCTTCTTTGTAGCGGCTTTCTTTGCAGTTGTCTTCTTTGCTGGAGCTTCTTCTGCAACAGGTTCCTCCTTGGCAACAGCCTTCTTAGCAGGTGCTTTCTTAGCAGGAGCCGCCTTCTTGGCAGCAGCTTCGAGCTTCTCAATCTTCTTCTGCAACTTCTCTATTTCCTTATCCTTAGATGCTATATCCTCGCCCTGGTTGTGGATAAGAGTCATGAGAGAGTCGAGTTCTTCGTTGTCAACATCAGGGTAGAGGTTGTTGACACGGCTGATGAAGTCACCGAGAATGTTCATGTAGTTAGTGAATGCATCGTATGGGCCATCATAGATACCACGGCTCATACCAACGCTTGACTGCTTAGTTGTCATGAATCGGAAGTTGTTTGAAGCCTGAAGATACTCCCAGTCCTGCTTGATACGGCGGTCATTGCAGATACGTACGCGGTCAGCGACAGAATAGAGCTTGTCGAAGGCTTCGCGCTGCATACCGTTACCGAGCCAGCAACTTGTATCACGTTCTTCGTCTACCCAGCTGATGCAATATGGTATCTCAATACCACCTACAGACTTAACCTTGCTGATAATCTCTGATGGAGTAGCGAATGCAATGCCTTTCTCCTTTGCAACCTTAGGAAGGGCCTTGAGGAACTCGAGGATATTGCTGCTTAGTGGCTGGAATACACCGAGAGCAGTTAGCTCCATGAATATATTAATGATCTGCTCTTCTTCTGGAAGTTGTGCAATCCAGTCTACGTATGTTTCTGCAAAGAGTGGATACTCATTCCATGATGTGTCGCTGAATCGGAGGCTGATGTCATCAGAGAGCTTGTAGTCGCGAAGGAGAAGTTTGAGATTAGGGTTTGATGCACAGTTGTATACGAAGTGTGGAGACTTCCAGCCGAGAATGTGCTTAGCACCTTCTGTAAGCATACCCTTGAATCCCATTGCTGCAACCTGATTACCGATGTCATCAGAGTAGATGAGTGAAGAGTTGCGGAATACCTTTGGAGTCTGACCAAAGAGTTCCTTAATCTTGTTCTTCATCTTGATACACTCGTCTCTGAAGCTGTCTTCGTTAGAGAGTGAAGCAAGACCATGGCTATATGGTTCGCAGAGGAATTCGACACAACCAGTAGAGTTGAGTTCCTGAAGGAGGTCGATAACCTGAGGAGCGTGAATCTCAAGCTGCTCAAGTCCAACGCCTGAGAGAGAGAGAGCTACCTTGAAGTCCTTGCCGTTCTCCTTTGCCATGTCAATAAGAGTCTGGAGTGCTGGCACATAGCTTCTTTCTGCAATATCTGTTATAGAACGTTCGTTCTCATAATCATCATAGTAATAGTGGTCGCGACCGATGTCGAAGAAACGATAGCGCTTCAGATGGATAATCTGGTGCATCTCAAAATAAAGACATATTGTTTTCATATATGTGTATAAAATATTATTCTGGTTTCTTATAATACTTAAATTCTATTCTCCCAATTCTATGGTGTGAAGGTTGTTATTGGAAAAAACCTCCGTTTAGGCACTGGTCATACAAAGCACGAATGCGGTGTCCTACCTTTTCCCAAGTTATCTCATCTACTTCCTTTATGCCTTCATCCTGCAGATACTGGAAGAGTGAAGGGTTGGTGCATATAGAGTAGATGGCGTCTGCCATAGCGTGGATGTCCCAATAGTCAACCTTGATGACCTTGTCGAGTATCTCTCCACATCCAGACTGCTTGGAGATGATGGAAGGTGTACCACACTGCATTGCCTCGAGTGGTGCGATACCGAATGGTTCACTTACAGAAGGCATTACAAATACATCACTGTTCTTATAGCATTCGTATACTTGCTTGCCTCTCTGGAAACCAGGGAAATGGAATCGGTCTGCGATACCCTTTGCTGCTACAAGGTCAATCATAGCGTTGAGCATATCACCTGAGCCTGCCATGACAAATCGTATGTTTCGAGTACGCTTGAGTACGAGATCTGCAGCTTCTACAAAGTACTCAGGACCCTTCTGCATAGTTATACGTCCAAGGAAAGTGACTATCTTCTCCTTTGAATGGTCAGGACGTGGTATATCGATATAGTCCTGAGGCAATGGATATACAGCATTGTGCATAGCGAAGCACTTACGTGGATCCTGATGATACTCGTTGATGACTGTGCGTCGAGTGAGTTCAGATACACACATGATGCAGTCCGCATGATCCATACCATTCTTTTCTATAGAGTAAACGGTAGGGTTGACCTTGCCTCGTGAACGGTCAAAGTCTGTTGCATGTACATGGATGCACAATGGCTTGCCACTGATCATCTTGGCATGTACGCCAGCTGGATATGTTAGCCAGTCGTGTGCGTGAATGATATCAAACTCCTAAGTCGGATCG
>JAZLKQ010000479.1:0-2080 GCA_045597745.1 Bacteroidaceae bacterium
ACGGTATTGTGCGTGGTGGCGCTACCACCCTTGCGCCATTGGGAGGGTCAAGGGATGAACGTATGCGTTTTCCTGTTGTCAACAGTACGGCATTTCCCCAAGGTTACGGACTAGGTGAAACCTGGGACCGCGAACTCCTTGAAAAGGTGGGTGAGATTATGTCGGTGGAAGCAAGATACTATTCTGTCGGAGCTCCTTTCAAGAGCCTTGTATTGTGGGCTCCTAATGCAGATCTGGCACGTGATCCCCGTTGGGGAAGGACTGAAGAGTGCTTCGGTGAGGATCCTTTCCTTGCCGGCGAGTTGACGTCAGCGGAAGTGCGTGGAATTCAGGGCCCGGATCCGAAATATTGGCGTGGCGCATCTCTGATGAAACATTTCCTTGCCAACAGCAATGAGGACGGACGCGACAGCACGACGTCAGACTTTGACGCAAGGCTGTTTAGAGAGTATTACTCCTATCCTTTCTATAAAGGTATGAAAGACGGTGGAGCACAGTCGTTTATGGCAGCATACAATTGTTGGAACGGTACACCAATGGCAATGCACCCATGCATACGTGATATAGTACGTGACGAATGGGGCATGAAGGGCATCATCTGTACCGACGGCAGTGCCTTGACACTCATGCATGAAGCCCACCACGCCTTCCCTACCAGAGCCGAATGTGCCCCCGCCATACTCAAGGTCTCAACCGGACAGTACCTTGACCGATATGTAGACGATGTCAAGGAGGCGCTCGAAAGAGGGCTCATCACAGAGCAGGATATAGACCATGCCATCAGGTACAACCTGTATACCGCCCTCAAGCTTGGGTTGCTGGACGACAAGTGCCCGTATGCCAACAAGGTATACTCCACCCCTCCATACATGACTGACGACGCCCGCACACTGGCACGACGTGCCGTAGTAGAGAGTGCCGTACTGCTCAAGAACAACGGCATACTGCCTGTCGACACACGCAAGGTCAAGCGTATTGCGGTCATCGGACCATACGCCGACCATATAGTACAGGACTGGTATAGCGGCGACGCTCCATACGAAGTGACAATACTCAAGGCACTAAGAGAGGCTACTAAGGGTGAGTGTGAGGTGACATACGCCTCCAGCAACTCTATGGGCGTCGCACAGCGTCTGGCACGTGAGGCAGACCTCGTCATAGCGTGTGTGGGCAATCATCCATACGGCACCAACCGCGACTGGAAGGTGTGCCCAGTGGCGAGCGATGGCAGAGAGGCAGTAGACCGCAAGTCACTCATACTGCCCGATGAGGAACTGTTGCGCCAGCTGTATGCAGCCAACAAGCAGACGGTGCTCGTGCTTGTGAGCAGTTTTCCGTACACTATAGTCTGGAGCAAGGAGCATCTGCCAGCCATACTGCACATCACTCACTGTGCGCAGGAACAGGGCAATGGCGTAGCTGACATACTGCTCGGCAAAGCCAATCCTGCAGGGCGTACCACACAGACGTGGGTCAATGACATCACCGAACTGCCAGACATCATGGACTATGACATACGTCACGGACGTACATACCTATATTATAAAGGTACTCCCCTATTCCCGTTTGGCTACGGCTTGAGCTACACCACATTCAGGTACGATGCGGCACGCATATCACGCCAGGACAAGACTCATATATATGTCGATGTAGATGTGACCAACACAGGTCAGATGGACGGCGACGAGGTGGTGCAGCTATACGTATCGTTCCCCCACTCTGCCGTGGAGCGTCCGGCAAGACAGCTCAGGGCGTTTGACCGAGTGATGATCAAGTCTGGCGAGACACGTACCGTCAGCCTCCGTATCTGCAAGGACGACCTCCGATACTGGGACGGAGATACTTCGTCATGGACACATGACAAGTCGCCTATGACGATAAGTGTAGGTGGTGCGTCAGACAACCTGCCGTTGACTATTGACGGGGTGACTGTCAAGTGAGAATATCATCATGCGGACGATGCATTTTGCGACATACGTATGTCGGAGCTTCGTCATACGTATGTCGAGGCATGATCGAACGTATGTCGAGGCTTAATCATACGTATGATGTTAGTAACTCGTATATAATGTAATCCCCC
>JAZLKQ010000480.1:0-9575 GCA_045597745.1 Bacteroidaceae bacterium
CACGAAAAGTACATCAGATTGCTTACAAAAGATGTGATCATGACAAACGTTCTTTCTTTATTTCATTAATTTCATTGCAAAGGTAGCGATTTTAATTGTCATAGATGTATATCTAATGGATAAATTGAGAAGCGCAATACAGACATTTGAGAGTCATTGAGTAAAAAACACATATCAATACGTAAATTCCCCATTCCAACGACATTATTTCTTTTGTTTTTGATAAAAATGCTATTACCTTTGCAACGTGAAAACAAAACAATAGATGCGTTCATCAAATTCAAAAAGATTTGTAACGTCAAGATGAAGAAGATTAAGCATCCATTGAACTAAAACTATAACACACCTATAATCCCGCGAGTGATCGTCGGATACAAATCAAAAACATAAATAAGTTGTTAGATTAATTAGACTAATGGTTATTTACATGTTCACCAAGAGTTAATGGTGAAATGTCATGTAAAACGAGAAACAGGTGACTTGTGCAAGCCGCCTGTTTTTTTTGTTATAGAGACTGTCCGTTATATCCGAGCTACCCGTCATATCTGTCATATCCTGACCATCCGTTATCACCGGACTATCTGTACTCGCCCGACCATCTACACTCCCACACAACCATCCCTAAAAGAAAAAGCGCCCTAATGTCTCCATTAAGGCGCTTAGTGATGTTATAATATCTCTACCTATTGCTACAAGGTATCAGCTTGACTTCCGAGCATAGGCCTGATGGCACAGGAGTCCACGTGTCATACTTGAAGTTCTTATAATTGAGGTCTACCACATTGATCTCCTTGAAGCGCCTCCACTCCACTCCTGCCTTATCGAGGGCAGCAATGCGGTTAGCAGGCAAGTTTGCCACTTCTACTTCGAGTTTATTATCACCTGCCTTGACATATCCAGTCACATCTATTATATAAGGTACAGCGAACAGCGTTCCACAGTCCTTGCCGTTGATATATACGTGTGCTGTCTCACGCACATCACCAAGATCGAGCAACAACGACTTGCCGTCACCTACCAATGAAGGGTCAACCGTGAATGTAGTGGAATATACACCTGTAGCCATGGTACTCTTCAGTCTCTCATCACCGAGAGTTGTCCACGATTTAGGTGATTTCATCGAGAAACTTCCATTGATTGGTTCTGGAGCGGCATTCTTAAATGTAAGCGTCCAACCCTGATTGAGTACGACAGCCTTGTTCGTATGTTCGTCAATATACTTATGCATAGGTATGCCATCAATATCTGCACCTTCGAGTGTAGTCTTCAATATGACAGATTCTCCTGACTTGAGCTGTAGCTGAACCTGTGCTACACCTCCGTCATCATGACGTATACGGGCTGCCGTGATGTTACCGTTCATAGGATTGTACAGCACTGCTCCCTTAGCTGGCACGCCAAGACTTATCCACGAGTCCACATCCTTGCCTTGAAGATTAGATATGAAATAATGATAACCGTCTACAGTCGTACGTCTGATACAGCTCAATCCTTGCACTCTACGCATGTCCTCTCTCTTGGCAGAAGTCCACTTGAGACCGTGACTATAATTATGTGAGCACACGATACGTCCCTTTCCATAATTGCTAACCATAGACGTCGTATCATTGAAGATTGTGTTCTTTCCCAAGATAGATACAAGTGCATTCATCTGTCCTTGTTCCTTACTATTATTGAATCCTGGTACTTCACGAGGTACAGACTTGACAAACATGACCGTCGCACCATTTTCAGCCAATTCAACGATACTTTTCAGCGTTTCGTAAGGCATAAACTGCACATCAGGCACAACGATTGCGCTATACAATGCTGATGACTGTGAGCCGAGTGATATCTTGCCCTTCTGTACCGATGACTTCTGAATGAATTGGTCAGATACATAGTCCACATCATATCCGTCGTTGATGATGGACTGGACTGTATTGATGAACTTTGGCGCACGTTTCTCCATCGAATGTATATCAAACAATGCAAGCCTATCAGGCTGATCATATATCATGTCATAATATGGCAGATACACCAATACGTCATTATCAGGTTCGCCCAACTGCAGGAAGCTCTGGCAGCGCTCGATATACTTTGAGAATGAAGGCATCGCTGACCACCAGTTGTTATTAGGCGACATGTCGACTGAAGCGTAGAATCGCCATCCTGGCCATTCAGCATTCTTAGGCGAATAGCACGTACCGTGGAAGAACACATGATTTACGCCCGACAAGAACATGAGGTCAAGATCTGGCTTACATTGAGATAGTGATGTGCGGAAGTGCTCCGTAAGCCATGTGAATGTCTCAGAAGATGTGTATTTCTTGCCAGATATATGAGCACCTGACGATGCGTACTTGAGCATAGAGATGTCAGAAAAGTTCTTCTTCGTGTAGCCTTCATCTGTACGAAGGCCTTTGATACCGAAGTTACTCAAACCAAAACCTTCACATTCAGGAATATCTACTGCTGCATACACATCTATCAAGTTGGCTGGAGATCCATGAGCCTGATTGCGTGTAATACTACCATGCCCATGAGCCCATGATGTCCATTGGGTGGTGAAG
The DNA here is from genome assembly GCA_045597745.1 of Bacteroidaceae bacterium. Classification (GTDB taxonomy): domain Bacteria; phylum Bacteroidota; class Bacteroidia; order Bacteroidales; family Bacteroidaceae; genus Minthosoma. The sequence continues at coordinate 2,553 of JAZLKQ010000480.1, forward strand.
TTCTCAAGAAGAAGTTCGCCGATAGTCTGCCGATAGTCGGAAATGATTCTTTTGCTCGCATCCGTACGTTTGTCATCAGGCAAGAGGAAGTCCATAAAATAGTCTTCAAGAGCATAACCTCTGCGTGCCTCAAACTCTTCGAGCAACTTTGGTGTCCAGTCTGCACCATATACTTCGTACGAATCATTGAAGAATGTATGTGGATATTTAACTTTGCCACCCGACACAGAATCCGTAAATGCCGAATCAAAGGTCTTCAAGTAATGTGCAATCGCGCCCTTGTCGAAGTGGTCTACAACCCATCCTTCACCGCCAGGAGCTGCTCGCTTAACCATCTGCAGAGTTCTTCCTACATAAAGTACTACAACATGCCATTTACCCGATGGAATGGCAATATTTACACGACCATTGGATGCATATTGAGTCAGATCCATAACCTCACTACCCTTGTATGCCATGATGCGACTAAGTATTGGCGGGAACTTCTGCTTTGAGTCCTTGCAAGCAATATCAAGGTCTATATCACCTCCATCAATATCATACTCTTGGAAGATTGCCTTACAAGCTGCTTCTGACACGGGAACATTAGGACCACCAAAAGGCCATCCAGTACCAGTTGCCATATTGGTCTCAATGCCAAGACCGTTTCCTATAGATTCTGTCTCGCCAAGCATCTTCATCCATCGAGGAGACAAGTAAGAGATGTTATTGGCATCATTGCCCTTGACACCATATATCGGAGTTATTTCTACACCTCCTATACCCGCCTTAGCATATTCCTCAAGGTTATACTTCAGTCCTTCACTATCCACAGCAGAACCGAGCCACCACCATCTCGTATATGGCTTTGCTTCCTGAGGAATACTTATCCATGACTGCGCATTAGCGGCCAAGCCGCAAGTAAGTGCCAATACTGACACCAATAGACTCTTATTCATAATATTAATTGTTATTCGTCAAAATGCTTCTTTACATGTAATAAACGTAATTATTATGTCGCAAAGGTAATAAACATTTGTTCATGTTGCAAATAATTTGCACATTTGCACCATGTTTTATATCAACGACAAGTTAGATGACTACTCAGAAGAGCAGATAATGATGCTCATCGAGACATTGCCAGAGCAGAGACGCCTCAAGGCTCTATCGTACAAGCATCTGCTTGGACGCAGACAATGTGTGCTCTCATATCTGCTCCTTTGCAAAGGACTAAAAGATGTATTTTCTCTCGATGAAATGCCAACTTTTGATTATGGAGAGCATGGCAAACCATATATTCCCTCACGTCCCGACATACACTTCAGCATCAGCCATTGCAAGACTGCTGTTGCCTGTGCCGTAAGCACCAATCCCGTCGGCATAGACATCGAGACCATACGCCCGTTAAGGGAGAGTGTCATGACGTACGCCATGAACGAGATGGAAATCCATCAGATACTCACTGCCCCATCCCCTGACGAGACCTTCATCGAGCTATGGACCAAGAAGGAAGCCCTGCTCAAACTTACTGGCGAAGGCATCAACGACAACATGAAGCATATACTGTCCAACATTCATGCATCTGAGATACAAATAGAGACATACAGTTGTAAAGAGAAAGGTTACATATACAGCATCGCATCACGCATTTGACGTCTTTTTGCATGCAAATGAACAAAAATACGGTCTTTTCCTATTGATTATTCGATAAAATACGTACATTTGCACATTATTAATATGTAAGAACGAATTATAACTCAAAAACATTATACTAAAACTCATTAAAAAAACTCTTTTATGAAGCTTAAACATTTACTCGTTTTGGCAGCAGTTGCTGTCGGTGGTAGTGCTATGGCACAGACAGATGTGACAAGCACGTACTTGGTAAATCCAAGTTTTGAATTGAAGGCAGAGGGAGAAGCATCCACTGCTGCTGGACTATCAAAGACTGGTGGACAATATTACGGATGGAATTTGCCAAACTTGGGTAGCGACTATTCAAACGTTAGTATTGGTAGCTCATCTGCTTGTGATGGAAATGGTTACGGCGTTCCTTCTGCTGCAAGCGACGGCTCATACTATTTCTTCAACAGAAAGGGCTGGGGCACTCAAGCTGGCGAGATTTCACAGACAACTACCCTTCCTGCTGGTAAGTACTACATCACCGTAGACTATAAGGCATACGAAAGATCCACAACTAATGGTACTATCGGATTTTCAATCAACGGAACTTCCATTTTCTCAACAAAGCCATTCTATGCAGCAGGTGCAAACACAGGTGCTTGGGCTAAAGACGACCCTTGGAAGACTATCGGTGCATGGTTCACTGTTGAAAACGAAAGCGAAGTCAAGATTGCTATCACGGAGAATCTTGTCGGTGGTACAGCAAGAGCTGACCTCTATCTTGACAATGTAAAGCTCTACAAATGGGAGCTTGATGATGAAGTCAATTATAACAACGCATCAACAGAAAAGCCACTTGACGTAACAAACTTAGTTAAGAACCCATACTTTGACAACAATGTAAACGACTGGACAACTACTACAGGATATCAGAACAAAGGCAGAGCAACAAATCAGGGTGGCGCAATCTCTGGTGGTTTCTTCGAGAACTGGAATGCTTCTGCCAAGGAATCTGGAAAGATGTCACAGACTGTTACTGGTCTCAAAGACGGTCTTTATCGTTTGACAGCTGCTGTTTTCAACAACAACGCTAACGCAAACGTCTCACTTTTCATTGGCGACTCTAAGACTCCAATCAAGGGTAACTCAAATGAAGTTTCTACTGTTATAGGTTCTGTAGAAGGAGGTTCTGTAGAAATTGGACTTGAACTCGGCACAGGCAATGCAGCAAACTGGATAGGTCTTGACAACGTCAAGCTCGAATATCTCGGCAATGCCTCAGACCCTGAACTCGAAATAGCAAAGAGCAAGCTTCAGAACTATATCACAGAGGTTGCTCTTAAACTCCCTACTGCCAACATCGAAGGTCAAAGCGAGAGCCTTATTGTTTGGAGTGAAGAAAGTATATATGCAATGATTACTGCTCTCGCATATGCTCAGGACGCACTGGACAACTCAAACAGCGTGGATGAAGTCAATGCTCAGATAGAGAACCTTGAGGATCTCGAATTGGAGACTGTTGCAACTCTTATCGAGGGCGAGCCATACAACATCATCATGGCAAAGGAAGGTCTTGCATGGAGCGGCAAAGCTGTAACCTTCACTTACAACGAAAGCAACCAGAACAACTATGCCATGGCATATTCAGAGGTTGCAGGAGAGTCCAACTACAACCAGGCTGTAAGCTTCGATATTATCAAAAGTGGTGAATACAGTGGTAATTACATCATGTTCACCATAGATGCAGAAGACAAGATGTGGTATCTCACAGACGGTATTCACGTAGGTTCTACCGTTGGATGGGCAACAGAACAGCTTCGTATGACTGACAACGCAAACGACGCAATGCCTATAGACATTATACCTTCACTTGATAAAGAGGGTGTTTGCGAACTCGTATGCGCATGGACAGGCATACATATCGGTTCTACTAACAACAATGGATTCTACTGCTCTAACGACAACTACGACCTCTCTATCCAGCCTGCAGCTGAGAAGACTATCACTGTCAACACTTCATACCAGTATGCTACTGCAATCATCCCAGGAACAATAAAAAAACCTGCTAATGTTACTTTGTATACTGTAACAAGCACAGAAGGTGATGCACTCGTCCTCACTAAGGAAGAAGGTGAATATGCTAGTGCAAATGTTCCTTATATCGTAGAGAGCGAAGACGACGAAGTAGAATTCACATGCTTAGCCGTGGGCTACAAGTCTGAGTACACAGAAGGTCTCCTTACTGGTGTATACGGCGACACTAAAGCTCCAGTAGGTTCATACGTACTTCAGATGCAGGACAAGCTCGGATTCTACAAAGTAGCATCAAATGACATCGCAGTAAATGCCAACCGCTGCTACCTCACAGAAGAAGCATCAGGAGCTAAGGCATTCCACTTCCCAGCTAACGATGCTACAGCTATCAAGGCTATCGACGCACTCACAAGCGGCAATGCGGGTATCTATACTACTGACGGCGTGAAGGTTAACAGCCTCCAGAAGGGTATCAACATCATCAAGACTGCTGACGGCAAGACTCAGAAGGTGCTCGTGAAGTAATCAAGGTAAATAACTAAACAAATAACAAGACACTAATATGAAGAAGGTTTATACATCTCCTGCCATGGCAAAGGAGAATATCGAACTCGAGAGCGTCATCGCATTGTCTATTCAAGAAGGCGAGGCAAAACCAGATCTTCCATCACTTTCTAAGAAGAAGAATGACTTCGACCTCGAAGATGATGAAGAACTCTGGTAATACAGACTGACATCAACCCATCAATAGCAAGGCATGGTATCAATCGCGATACCATGCCTTTTTTATTAGGGAATGAACAACGTGTTGACGAAGCTACTTGTTTTTATTGTTTTTGTCCAAAAGAGCCTATGGTTAATATCTACAAATCTTATAATCAACTCACGACACATCATCAAGAAAAACACATTAACATGGCAAAAACAAACACATTCGCTTGGACAATTCGTGCACATTAATTACATTTGCAACGATTATGGAGTTTTATATAGAACTTGCCATAACGACGCTCTATCCGAATATCCCCTTTGGGGATTAGGAAGCTCTGTTCAATCTCTTTCAGTTCTGAAATGACATAATACAGACACTACCACGACCTCATGATACAACAACTTAATAACTTAATACACACGATGAGAAAAACTTTACTTATTATTGCCATGCTCACCATCAATATGGTCGTAGCATTAGCACAAGACTTCACCTATTCGACCACAAGTTATGTGGGTAGTTCGTACGAAGGCAAGGCAATTCAGGTAGACAATGCTGCCATCCTTGCCAAGATTGGCGCATCAAGCATGTCTGAGGTTACTATGTATGCAGTCACATCTGCAGGACGTACTGCAGACTACAGACACAACGGTATAGGCGCTGACGGATGGAGAACTGCTGACGGAACATTCACCAACTGGGGCAACAACTCTGTATACTACGTCCAGCCAGACCACAACACTGGAGCATTTGTCGTAGGTGGTATGCCTGGGTATAACCTCTCTGCTATAACACACGAGAGCGAGTTCGTATATGTCAACAACTCTACAGGAGCTGAAGCGTCTGTCAATATCGTACTTGCTTATATCGAAGAGGGCGACTATTATTTCGACATCGTCAAGACTATTGACATCACTCACTATGAGACACCTAACGTTGCTTATTCTACAACAGAACCCGCACCAAAGTTCGACATAGACGAAGCGTGCCAGGCTCTTGGCATAAGCAACATAAGCTTGGCGACTTCATATATCGTCAATGTGTCTAACGGCAAATACAAGACCAACACTACTGACATAGACGGATGGCGTGACGCTAATGGAGATGCAGCAACATGGGCTAACGCTACAAATGGATTCTGTGTCAAGTTCAACTACGTTGCAGGAGAGTTTGACTATACGGGAGCGCATGACAACAATTTCAACGAGGGTGATACATATACAGCGAAGTGGGCGCTTACATACAACGGCAAGGCCATCATATACAACGTCAACGTCATCTTCGGCACAGACCCTAACGAGGAGAACGACCCTGTATACACTATACAGAAGGTGTTTTACATAGACCACATGGAGATAGCCAATACAGCTTATAGTGTGGAAGAGCCAGCACCTACATTCGACGTAGAAGAAGTATGTGACATGCTCGGCATATCAGACATTAGACTTGCAAAGGTATACGTCGTCGACATGGCAGGCGGAGAGTTTCATCCTAACAATACCGACGGATGGCGTGATCGTACGGGAAATGCCGCACAATGGGGAGATGCCACTAACGGATTCTGCGTCAAGCTCAACAATCCTGAGACGGGTATGTTCGACTATACCGGAGCACACGATACGAACTTCAACAACGGCGACACATTCACTGTGCGATTTGGACTTGCTTACGGTTCAAAGGCTGTAATCCTCGAAGTAAACATCACATTTGGCCAGATGGCAACGATGGCTGTCAATGCACAGGCTCAGTACGGCACGTTCTGCGCACCATTTGACGTACAAGTACCAGCAGGTGTCACCGCATCTACAGCTACCATCAATGCCGACGGCAAGACTATAGACCTCACGTCTGTAGGCAGCACTATCCCTGCCAACACACCAGTCATACTCTATGCAGAGTCAGGACTCGTACAGACCAAGCTATTCGGAGTAGCATCTGACGGCACACCTACAGCAGGATGTCTCACAGGTGTCTATGCAGAGACTGTAGCGCCTACGGGAGCATACGTCATGCAGATGCAGGACAAACTCGGATTCTACAGAGTAGCATCTGACAACATCACCATCTCAGCCAACCGCTGCTACCTCAACGCACCAACATCAGGAGCAAAGGCATTCTACTTCGCATCAGACGACGTTACAGCCATCAAGGCTATCGACGCCCTCACAAGTGGCAATGCTGACATCTATACTATAGGCGGCGTGAAGGTCAACAGTCTCCAGAAGGGTATCAACATCATCAAGACTGCAGACGGCAAGACTCAGAAGGTATTAGTAAAGTAAAGGCTACATTTCGGCATAAATCGGCATATAGAATGGCATATATACACCTTATTTATAATATAATGCGCACATTCCTTGTGATATACGCCTAAAAAGTATATATTTGCACATTGTAATGGATGAAATATGCACTAAGGTAATATCGCACCTATATGCCATAACTGATGACAACAACTTTTACAAACAATATTAACAATTCAAACAACTTTATGAAACTAAAGCATTTATTATTCTCCGCTCTTGCTATGCTTGGGGGGAGTAGTGCATTTGCACAGTTTGCTCCTGGAGACTACTTCATTCAGAATGTAGAGTCAGGTGAATTCCTCAATGGAGCAAACGATTGGGGAACTAAGGCATCTGTCACAAAGCATGGTCAGAAGATGACTATTGCTG
>JAZLKQ010000481.1:0-3623 GCA_045597745.1 Bacteroidaceae bacterium
TGCTGATACCTCCCTTTGGATTGTCAGGTGCACAAGCCTTGACATATACCGAGTCTGGATGATTGTTGACGGTAGCCATAGCTGACGTTGCAATCATCATCGATAAGAGTGCTGATATTATCTTCATTATATAATAATGTATAGTAGTTGGTCGTTGATAGTTAGTTATTAGTATTTAGTCATGAAAGTCTGCTGGTATTATTCCTCCTCTTCAGCCTCAACAACAAGAGTCTTGCTCACCTCGTTAGTCATGTCATACAGTGTTGTACCTGATGTGAGAGATACCATTGCAGAGAATGTCACCTCGACCGAACCGCTCTTGCTTGGTGCCTTAAACTTGTATGTCAATGTACCGTCAGCAGCAAACTGTCCCTTCTTCAGTGTGTACTTCTTGTCATTTACAGTATAGTACTGCTCAACGTAGTAGAAGTACTTGCCTTCCTTAGCATACGATACAGTGGCTGTCACATCTTCTCCTGGCTTGCAAGGGTTAGGAGTGAGAACGATTTCTTTCAATACAGGTACTACGGAGTCGCTCTCTATATAGTCGCTACATCCGCTAAGACTCATGATAGCGCATACTATCAATGTACTAATAACAAATAGCTGTTTCATATTCTTATAAACTTTAATTTTTAGCCTCATCGGCACATATTCAATGCAAAGTTATTAAAAATACAGTAATTCATCAAATGTTTGTGTATATATACCTCGCTTTTTGTTGATTTTATGCTAACTTTGCCACGAAATAATATTAACAGCATAAAAAATAAGTATACAAAGTGTTTTCTGGAATAGTAGAAGAGTTTGCAACCGTCGTTGCAATAGAAAAGGATAGGGAGAATGTACATTACACTCTCAAATGCTCATTTGTCGATGAGCTCAAGATAGACCAGAGCGTAGCTCACAATGGAGTTTGCCTCACAGTGGTACGCATAGTCGATGGCACATATACCGTGACTGCCATGAAGGAGACTCTTGAGCGCAGCAACCTCGGTCTCCTGCAGATAGGCGACAAGGTCAATGTGGAGCGTTCGATGATGATGAACGGTCGTCTCGATGGCCATATAGTGCAGGGACATGTAGACCAGACAGCTACATGCATCAGCAAGGAAGATGCGCAGGGCAGTTATGTATTCACATTCCAGTACGCATTTGACAAGGAGATGGCAAAGCGCGGATATATCACTGTCGACAAGGGCTCAGTAACTGTCAATGGCGTCAGCCTCACGGTATGCAACCCAACAGACGATACATTTCAGGTATGCATCATACCATACACATACGACAATACCAACTTCCACACATTCGAGAAAGGCACAAAGGTTAATATCGAATTTGACATCATCGGCAAGTACTTGGCAAGACTGTCAGCGTATTAGGAGTTGTGTCAAGAGGCATGAAGTTGTCTTTATAAAAGCATATAACAAGAGATGCGCTCATACCTATCGGTAGGGCGCATCTCTTATTATCTTTTCTTGCCAAACAAATCAGAATGAGTACCAGTATTGACCATGACTATTGTGAGAGTGGTATCAAACTGTTGCCATACCAGTAGCCAATCTCCTTTGATGTGACATTCCTATGTGTTGTTTCATGACACACTCTCAATATCTCCAAAAGTCACAATATAATATTATAGCCATCAACATACGTATGTCTATGTATTCGTCATACGTATGTCAAAGGCTCGTCATACGTATGTCTAAATACTCATCATACGTATGATGGATATTGGTCATCATTAAGGGTGATGTAAGTCATAGATAATGTTGAGAAATAAATTATCGCACAACGCTCTCAAAATGTCATTATTATTTGTATAAAAGGTATATTAACCATAACTTTGCAGAGAATATCATACATTCATACTTTCAATATATCTAACAACAACAATTAGTCTAAGATGAAACAAGTGTTCTTAACGTTGGCAATGGTTCTGTTATCTACTGCAGCATGTCTTGCTCAGCAGGCAGACCCGGAGCTGGAATTTGTGCTCGAACTCAAGGTAAAGCTCGGTAATGCATTTGGTGTGGGCAAGACAGTCCACGGCAACAGGTTCGTGATACCTATCACTGGAGGTACGTTCGAAGGCCCAAGAATCAAGGGTACAGTACTCGAAGGAGGTGCTGACTATCAGCTGCAGAACGCTGAGATGGGGCGCACCGACCTTGAGGCAATATACTGTATACGTACTGACGACGGCGTAAACATCCACGTGCGCAATAAGGGAATCATTGCTCAGAGCGAAGGACAGAACTACTTCTACTGCTCGCCAACATTCGAAGCTCCTGCAGACAGCAAGTACTCTTGGATCAACAATGGCATATACGTCTGCCGTCCAAGCGGATGGATGGACGGTGGCATCGCACTGAAGGTATGGAAGGTACGTGACGCATTCAACTTTGAGAGTACCATACAGCAGCACAAGCCTATACCTGACGCTGTACGCAAACCTGCGGCAAAGCAGGGTAGGATAGAGACGTTCAACTATACCGCTCATCGTGGAGGCAAGACTCTGCAGAAGCACGCCCGCGTATACTTACCTTATAATTATAAGGCTAAGGACAAGAAGACCAAGTACAACGTGGTATACCTGATGCATGGCGGTGGCGACAAGACCACGTCATTCCTCACTCCGCCAAAGGACTGGCTGCCTCTTGCTCAGGTGCTTGACCATCTGATAGCTGATGGCAAGATGGATCCAGTGATTGTTGTCACTCCTACGTTCTATGATGATGATGACAACATCAGTGCCAACAAGATGGATGACCTTGTCGCATTGACACGCAACTTCCATACCGAACTGCAGAACGACCTTATCCCTGCAGTGGAGAATGCTTACAATACCTATCTGCAAGGCAGGGATAGCGTGGCCATCAGTGCATCACGCAGTCACAGGGCATACGGCGGATTCTCCATGGGTGCACTGTCTACGTGGTTTCAGTTAGCGTACGGTGTAAGCGCGGTCAAGCATTATCTGCCTCTCAGCGGTGACTTGTGGGTATACAATGAGAAGAATGAGAAACAGTCGCCAAAGGTTACTGCCGAATGGCTCAATGCACAGTTGGCAGCAACACCATTTGCCAACGACTTTGAGGTATACGGCTATACAGGTACCGAAGACATAGCCTGCAATCTCCAGAAGGGACTTGTCGAGGCACTCAACGCATACGCTCCGCTATTCAGATACGACGCTACGGCAGCGTCAGGACATCCTCGTCAGGATGCCAACCTGAGATTTACAATGAAGCAGGGCGGACAGCATTATTACGGCGACATCAACGAATATCTGTACTATGCGCTGCCGCTTATATGGGGCAAACATTAGGAATGTGTTACATTTCTAATAGTTTTGCTATCATTAATTATAAATATTTGGAGAGGAAATCGGTTACTTTGCACCATGATAAGTACGCTTCCTCTCCTCTTTGTTATTATGGAGCCTGAGGCATAAGCGAAGATACTTTTGTCTGAATATTAATTAACACAACAACATAACAGTTTATGCGAAAGATTCTTATGACGCTTGCTGTGCTTTGCACCGTACTGGTAGCCAAGGCGCAGACATTCGATGCTAACATGTGGGGCAATACTCCGCCTCTGCATGTAGAAGGCAAGTA
>JAZLKQ010000482.1:0-3780 GCA_045597745.1 Bacteroidaceae bacterium
GACGTGGAGGAGGTGAAAGAGTACACCAACAGACTCAAGCCACGTATGCTGCTGCTCGCATCGCCTAACAATCCTACTGGCAACAGTCTCAGCAGCGATGAGGTAGGCCGTATCATGGAGAGCATACCGGAAGAGACTATCGTGCTCATCGATGAAGCGTACGCTTCATTTATCACTACCGACATTGACTATATCGCTCCTCTTGTCAACAAGTACGACAATCTCATCATATCTCGTACGCTGTCCAAGTTTTACGGTTTGCCTGGACTACGTATGGGCTTCGGCTTCATCGGCAAACATCAGGACGCATTCCTCAAGTACAGCAACAAGTATCTTGGTTACAACAGATTCTCGGAGGCTGTTGCACTTGCGGCTCTCGACAGTGACGAGCACTACAGAGAAGTTGCCGACCAGATGGACTGGGGCAGGAAGCTCTACCACAGCCAACTTGGTGATCTGCCTGGATTTAAGGTATACAAGAGTGTCGCCAACTTCATACTCATCAAGTATCCTATAGAGATGAAGCCTGCACTCATGGAGGCTATGGCAAAGCAAAACTATAAGATCAAGTTTATGAGCGACCCAGGACTCGAGACTCACCTGCGCATCACACTCGGACGTCCAGAGCAGACTCAGACGGTGTGCGACACTATCAAGAGTGTATACGAAGCCATGCACAACGCATAGCGCACAGTATATCGTCATCACAACTCTCAATCTCATAACCCTTTACTCAAAGTATAATGAAAGCGGTAATACTTGCAGCGGGCATGGCATCAAGACTGCGCCCACTCACTCTCAATACGCCAAAGTGCCTGCTTATGGTAGGCGAAAGATGTCTGTTGCAGCGTTCGATGGATGCGCTCATACAGGGCGGCATAAGCGAATTTGTCATAGTGACAGGTTATCTGCACCAGCAGATAAAGGCGTTTGTAAGCAAGCAGTACCCTGATCTGAAAGTGACATTCATATACAATGATGTGTATGAGAGTACCAACAATATATATTCGCTATGGCTCGCTCGGCCAGAAGCCGACGGCGAGGAGATACTCCTGCTCGACAGTGACCTGCTCTACGATCCTGCTATCATCACGAGAGTGCTTGCTCAAGACGTAGACAACGTGCTGACGCTCATACGCCACGTTCTCGGCGAGGAGGAGATGAAGGTGGTGACTGACGAAGAAGGGAATATCACTGAGATCAGCAAGACTTGCGATCCGTCTCAAGCCATCGGCGAGAGTCTCGGCATAGAGCGAATGGGACGTCAATATACTGCCGCACTATACCGCGAACTACAGCCGATGATGGAGGAAGAAGGATTGCAGGGAGTATTCTACGAACGTGCCTTCGAACGTCTGCTCGCCAAGGGACATACATATAAGGTGCTTGACGTTACCAGCCTGTTCTCTTGCGAACTCGACACCGTCGACGACTTCAACAGCGCCAAGCAACTCATACCTAACCACCTGTACTAAGTCCACCTATGGCATCATACGACATACGTCCACTTCAGCTACGCATACTCGACATACTCATGGCTATCGACAAGGTGTGCGAGGAGCATTCGCTACGCTACTACATCACAGCCGGCACATTGCTCGGTGCCGTACGCCACAAGGGCTTTATCCCATGGGACGACGACCTTGACATTGCCATGCCGCGCCATGACTATGACATACTCGTACAACATGCCAGCGAGTGGATTCCACAGCCATATGAACTGAGATGTGCTGACAACGATAAGCTGTACTCTGGTGCGTTTGGAAAGGTGGTTGACAGCAGCACGACTCTCATCGAACGTGCGCACTACGCTTACGTCGGCGGCATATATATGGATGTATTCCCCCTTGACGGTATGCCAGAGAACCGACTCTTGCAGTCCATTCAGATGGCACAATACAAGACTCTCTGCAAGATCATTTATCTCATACATCGTGATCCATACAAGCATGGTCACGGACCAAGCTGTTGGATTCCTCTCATCTGCCGCAAACTGTTCTCTCACGACGGCGTACATGCATCTGTACGCAAGGTCATGACAAGGTACGACTACGATAAGTCCAGATATGTCATGGACTATGACGACAAGTCGTTACGAGGTGTCATGCCTAAGGAGGTCATAGGCTGTCCGACGGACATACTCTTTGAAGGCAAGACGGTAAAGGGCGTTGCACAGCCCGACATTTACCTCAGCAAGAAGTACGGTGACTATATGACCGTACCTGATGTGGAGCATCAGCGCCAGCACAACTTCCACTACCTCGACTACAACCTCCCGTACAGAGAGTATGACGACAAGCGCAACTTTGACTAACATCCGCATCTCCTTACCTACACATCAACATTAACCACTTATGATATCTGTAGTCACAGTCACATACAATGCAGCCACCGCTCTCGCCACCACCGCCGAGAGCGTGCTCTATCAGTCATACCCCGACATCGAGTACATCATCGTTGATGGCGGCTCTACCGACGGCACCATAGACATCATCAAGTCGATGATTCACGACACAAGAGTGCGATATGTATCGGAGAAAGACAAGGGAATATTTGACGCCATGAACAAGGGCACGCGCATGGCACAAGGTGAGTGGATCATATTTATGAACGCTGGCGACACGTTTGCCAACCACGACGTGATACGCGATGTATTTCAGGACAAGCAATATCCGGATGTCGACATCATATACGGCGACGTCATCAAGGAGGGCAAGATAAAGCAAGCCGAACCACCACACAACTCACATCGCATGTTCTTCTGTCATCAGAGTTGCTTTGCAAGACGCTCATGCCTCATGCGATTCCCATTTGACATCAACCACCGTATGTCAGCAGACATCAAGTTTGTCAAGCAGGCATATCTGGCTGGATGTAAGTTTCTGCAGCTCAACATGCCGATTGCGATATTTGACACCACAGGTGTGTCCAACGTCAATCGCTCACGAGGTTTGCTTGACAACATAAGGGTCGTAAGGGAGGTTGATACGCTAAGCGAACAGATCAGGCTACTGCCGCATCTTCTATTTCCATACATCATCTGCAAGATACGCAACAAATAACAGCAATGACGCTACGGCAAGTACACCTGCCATAGCGTCATTGTTGTAATGATACATTATGTATTATGCATTACGCATGTCCGCCTCGATGAGGGCGAGCAGTTTGCCCACCGCTTCGTCTTCTGGAATATTCTTCTCTACACATTCCTTCTTACGGTACAGGCTTACCTTGCCAACACCAGCTCCAACATATCCGTAGTCTGCATCCGCCATCTCACCAGGACCATTGACTATGCACCCCATGATGGCAATCTTAAGACCTGTAAGGTGGCTCGTAGCTGACTTGATGCTTGCAATAGTCGACTCGAGATTGTAGAGCGTACGACCGCAACCAGGGCACGAGATGTATTCGGTCTTGGTAAAGCGAACTCGTGACGCCTGCAATATGGCATACGCTGTATCTGTAATCTGCGACTGCGGGATGATGTCTGTATGATTGTGCAATATCAATCCGTCAGCAAGTCCATCGATGAAAAGCACACCGCTGTCAAGAGCAGACTTAAGCTGGAAGTCCTCTGCATTGTCCTCTGCATACCCCTGATAGATAAGCAAAGGATTGGTCACACCAAGGTTCATCAGCGCAAAGGCAAGCGCTCGATGCTCACCAAGTCTGTTGGCTGTCTGCGGATAACTAACGACCACTGCTTCTGGATGAGACTTTAGGAACTTGACATTCTCCTTGTTGAGTTTGAACGGATTGAGCGTGACTGCACCCATG
>JAZLKQ010000483.1:0-1798 GCA_045597745.1 Bacteroidaceae bacterium
ATTGGTACAGACCTTGACCTCGTCAAGTCTGTCACATTCCTCGATAGCGAGACAGACGTCGAAGTTGCTGCAGAGAATGATGGCACACTCATCACCCTCACAGTTCCTATGGACTCAAAGTCCGGCAAGCCTACACTCAACCTCAAGAATGGCACTAAGATCACAGCACCTGAGATCACTATCGAGGAAGCAGTATTCTGCTATGCAGTATCGCTTCCAAGCGAAGAAGACGAACTCAAGGCTGGCGAGACAATGACCATCCCTGTCAAGAACAAGGACGTACTCACCAAGGTACAGATCAATGGCAATGATTGTCAGTATATACTCTCTGCTGGCAACCTTATCATCGGTATACCAGAGACTGCCACCAAGAACTCTACGCTCAAGCTTATCTCTTCTAATGGAGAGATCGAATACAACATCTCTGTGAAACCTGCATCTGAGGTTAGCCTCGTCATCTGGAAGGGCATGACAGATATATCATGGAGCGCTGGCAGTCGTGTGTGTGTACCAGCTAAGTACTTCGAGAATATCCCAGAAGGAGCTAAACTCACTTTGCACTATACTCAGAAGGATGGTGTATGGGCACAGGCGCAGATCAACAACGGTGGATGGAAGACTATCAAGTTTGCAGAGTACCCTAACGGCAAGGACGTTCTCATACCGACAGACATCTATGGATGGTTCTCTGACGGCATACTCAACCGCGAGACTGAGCTCACCCTCACTCAGGACATCATCGACAATATCCTTGCCAACAGAGCTGATGACAATGATGACAACGCTACAGACTGCGGTCTCATCATACAGGGAAGTGACCTTATCTTCACAAAGATCACACTTTCATACACGATACCTACAGAGACAACTATCTGGCAGGGTGACATAACCCTCACATGGAGCAAGGGTGGCCGCGTATGTGTACCAGCCGCACCATTTGAGACAGCCAAGCCTGGTAGCATACTCCGTTTCTATTACGACAACTACGATCTGAGTGCATGGGGATGTTTCCAGGTCAATGACGGAGCATGGAAGGGCATTAACTTCACTGAGGGCGAGACCATCTTCAACCAGCAGTACTGTCCAAACGACGTACATGGATGGTCAGGTATTCTCAAAGAAGGTGTGCTTGCCGTCAAGCTTACTAAGGACATCATCAACCAGATACTCGAACGACGTGGAGACAACGACGACGACAACGCAAAAGACTGTGGTATCATCGTTCAGGGTGCTGGCCCACATGTCTACAAGGTTACAATCGAATAAATCATAACACATAACTCATAATTCTTTTATGAAAAAGATACTATCAATCATCACAGCAGTAGCAGGCATTGTCCTGTCTACTGCCTGTGCAGACACCGACGCACAATACGACATACCTGATGTCGGTGCGCCTGCCATCAAGGAGGTCATCACTAAGACTCTCGGTGTCAGAGACTCCGTGCACTGTGACGGCTCCTCTACCACTATCACGATGCCAAGTCAGCTCAAGCCAGGCAACGACTCTCTTTACATCGCCTTTGACAAGAACATAGGTATGTATTCAGGCAACGCAAGCAAGATCACCATCAACGGCGTACCTGTGACTAATGCTACCGTTGAAGGTATAAGCAACGAACTCCTCATTGTGGCAAACGTGCCAGCAGAAGGCACCATCACGCTCAACATACCTGCAGGCATCGTAGTCGGTCCTAACAAGGTACCTCTCCCAGAGGTCAACATCACATGGAACGGACTCGCAGTTGACATCACGACTGAGCTCGCCAATCCTAATGCCACACAGGCGGCAAAGGAT
>JAZLKQ010000484.1:0-1193 GCA_045597745.1 Bacteroidaceae bacterium
AGATGGACGATGCAAGAGCGAACATCGATGTCTGGGGCAACCATCTCTATGGCTCCAACGACTGGTCATACATCAGCAATGTCACCGCCCAGACGGGCAAGCCTATGTGGATGACAGAGTTTCTCATAGATTATGCCAAGAGCGGATGGACATGCGAACAGGAGTATGAGATAATACGCAGTCTCGAAAATTCGATGCTTAATGGATACTCTGCATATATATACTACAACATGCTCAACGACTTCTTCGAGTGTGCCAAGGGAGGTAGTGATACCAAGCTATGGAAGCGTGCATACATCTTTGGACATTATGCCAAGTATGCTACAGGCAAGACTCGTATTGCGTCAACTCTCTCTGACTCAAATGGCAATCTCGTGGGAGGTTCGACATACTCCAACGAGACAGGGGACACTATCACGGTGTTCATTCTCAATCCGTCAGACAATGAATATGGCGTGAGAGTCGTATTGCCTTGGGAGGTGGGAAATGTCAAGCAGATTGTAACGAGCGCATCTCTCAATCGTCAGAAGACAGACGTTACAGACCTCTACGGAGGCGTGGCTCGACCACGAGTTACTGTCAAGCCTGGTTCATTCTACACTTTCCAGTTTACTAAGAACGTGGCGACAGAGGATGATGTAGAGCTTGCTGTATCGCCAAAGGAACTGACACATACCAACCCAATCAACCCTTATCACTTCATGGCTGACCCTACGGCTATAGAGTACAATGGGCGTCTCTACGTGTACGGCACCAATGATCAGCAGGAGTTTGACTATACCAGTGGTCAGTCAAACAACTCTTATGGTAAGATAAAGCAACTTGTCATGATGTCAACATCAGACCTTGTCAACTGGACATACGAAGGTACGATAGATGTTGCTAAGGTATGTCCTTGGATATGGACATCATGGGCGCCAAGCATCGTAAGTCGTGAGGAAGCTGACGGCAAGACACACTTCTACATGTACTTCACCAACAGTGCCTCAGGCATCGGTGTCATGACAGCCACATCGCCTACAGGCCCTTGGAAGGACCCTCTCGGACATGCACTTATCGATGGCAGTACACCTGGCATCGGCGTGATGAGCAATATCATAGACCCAGGAGCACTCATCGACAAGGATGGAGTAGGGTGGTTGACATTTGGCGGTGGTGTCGTCAACAAGGCCGGCACGTCACTCTTGCCTGGT
>JAZLKQ010000485.1:0-10309 GCA_045597745.1 Bacteroidaceae bacterium
AATTAAAAAAGGATAAACTTATGCGATTTGTATTAGTGTGTGCGAAAACACATGTTATGTAACATATATATTATGTTTTATAAGACTTATAAACTCACTACCTTTGCACCATCCTAAAAACAATCTTTTTACCTTAAAAAAAATTAATACTTATTGAGAACAGAAAGAGGCGTTCGTGAGAATACCTCTTTTTTTTGTATGTATCCTATTCTACAGAGTCTTTAGCATTATTTGCATGATGTGATTTGCATACACGTTCAATGTACTTTGTATGATATCTTGAGATGCTAATTATATTATATATAAGGTGTGATACGCTTTATGTTGTCATTTGTGCGTATTTTTCTTATTCCATTTATTGTAAATAATGCTAAAAAGGTCGAATTGTGATGCCGTTTGTCAGTATATTTTTGTTTGATTGGTAGAATTTGACTAATTTCGCACGATTTTTTAGCGCAGCTAAATGTTATATATATGATAACGGATAAAATAAATAGATAAGAAAGTGAAATTAAAAGGTAAAAAAGTTTTGTTGTGCATGATGGCTGCATTCATACCATTTGCCGTCAGCGCACAGGATGCACAGGCAGTGCAAAGCAGTGATGCTGCAGCAAGCACCACATTAGCAATGTCGAGTGAAGGAGTACTTGACATAGATTTGGCAAAGGCTATTGAAATAGCTTTGGCTGAGAATCCAAAGATAAAGGTTGCAGACAAAGACATCGAACTCAAGCGTATAGCAGATAAGGAGGCATGGATGAAGCTTCTCCCTGAAGTAGACGCTACTGGTACATGGCAGCATACTCTCCTCGCGGCAGAGATGAAGCTTGGTGACACTACATTCAAGATGGGACAGGATGGAGCTAACACCATGTTAGGGTCAGTATCATTGTCTATCCCTGTATTTGCTCCTACTATATATCAGACCATGAAGCTTACCAAAGAAGATATCAAGCTTGCACAGGAGTCTGCACGTGGATCACGCCTTGACCTCATCAATCAGGTGACAAAGTCATACTATCGTCTGTTGCTTGCTCAGGATTCGTACAAGGTGATGCAGAAGAGCTATGATATCAGCAAGCAGAATTATGACATTGTCAACGCAAAGTATACTGTAGGCAAGGTCAGCGAGTACGACAAGATTACTGCAGAGGTGCAGATGAGATCTATGAGCTCAAGCCTCGTGTCTACTCAGACAGCCCTCACGCTTGCGGAGCTTGAACTCAAGGTGTTGATGGGGATAACTGCTAACGTCAAGATTAATATCAATGATAATCTCGAGAAGTACGAGAACAATCTTGTGCTTGCAAGCATTGACTCAGATGAGTCGCTGCTTCAGAACAACTCGTCATTGCGTCAGTTGGACCTCAATCAGACATTGAATGAACGTAACTTGAAGATACTTCGTACTAACTTTATGCCAACAGTGTCTTTCCAACTCTCTGGTCAGTACCAGACTCTCTACAATATGAACCTTGAGTTTTGGCACTATAGATGGGCACCAAGTTCACAGTTTACATTTGCAGTCAATGTGCCAATCTTCCATGCTTCCAACTGGACAAAGCTCAAGTCTGCAAAGCTGCGTATGGCTCAGCTTGACGACAATCGCGTAGATCTACAGCGCCAGCTTGGCATGACAGTTGAGAGACATCGCAAGAATATGGCATCAAGCATAGCTCAGGTCAACAGCAATCGCGTGGCGGTCAATCAGGCAGACAAGGCTGTACAGATAGCATCTAAGAGATATGAAGTAGGCAAGGGTACGATACTCGAACTCAATCAGAGCGAGGTTGCACTCACTCAGTCGCTCCTTACATACAATCAGTCCATCTATGACTATCTCATCAGTAAGGCAGAGCTTGACTATACACTCGGTCGTGAGACTTATCTTAAGTAGTAGGACTGAGATATAGCGATATCATTCAATAGCTTAATAACAAGAAAAAATATAATCAGACGTAATATATGAAAAAGAACATGAAATGGCTTTCTATCGCATTGTCAGTAGTTGTACTTGCTTCTTGTGGAGAGAAGAAAGATGACAAGGAGGCAGTAATTGAGAAGCCACAGGTAAAGATTGCAGAAGTTTCTTTGCAGAATGTGCCTCAGACAGAGACGTATACTGCTACAGTAGAGAGTGATGTCAAGAACAACATCTCCCCTAATGCTCCTTATCGTATCAAGCGAGTACTCGTTGATGTTGGAGACAGAGTAAGCAAGGGACAGGCAGTCGTTATCCTTGACGCAAGCACAGAGACACAGCTCAGTATGCAGATACAGAGTCAGGAAGCGAACATCAAGAGCGCTCAGGCTCAGCTCGCTAATCAGCAGGTGGAGACTAATCGTACTGCAGAACTCTATAAGATAGGCGGTGCGTCTAAGTCTGAGTATGATGCTGCACAGACTCAGCTTCGTGTACAGCAGATGGCAGTTGAGGCTCAGCAGGCTCAGCTCAAGTCTCTCAGAAGCCAGGCTGCTCTCGCTGGCGAGAACGTGAAGCTTGTTAGTCCAATCACAGGTGTTGTGACTGCTCGCAACTATGATGATGGTGACATGTATGGTACAGGACTTCCTGTTCTTACTGTCGAACAGCTTTCTCCTGTAAAGATTCTTGTCAACATCTCTGAGACATACTTCAAGCAGGTTACTATAGGTATGCCAATCGAGATCCGTCTTGATGCATACGAGGGTGACATATTCGGTGGTAAGGTTGTTACTGTATATCCAACAATAGACAAGGCAACTCATACATTCCCAATCGAGGTGTCAATACCTAATAGCGACCAGCGTGTACGTCCAGGTATGTTTGCCCGTGCTACAGTCAACTTCGGCGACCAGCAGCACGTTGTCATTCCTGACGAGGCTCTTGTAAAGCAGATTGGTGCAGGCGACCGTTACGTATATGTATATAAGGATGGCAAGGTGTCATACAACAAGGTTGAGCTTGGCCGTCACATTGGTAACACATACGAGATCATAAGCGGCGTTGCACCTGGTTCAAAGGTTGTAATAGCAGGTCAGAGCCGTCTTGCTAATGGTAAGGAAGTAGAAGTGGTAAAATAAGGGGGCCTCAATATGTCATTATACGAAGGAGCGGTCAAAAGACCGATTATGTGTAGTCTCTGCTTCCTGGCAGTGATTATATTTGGTATCTTCTCGCTGATCAAACTTCCTATCGACCTCTATCCAGATATCGATACCAATACCCTTATGGTCATGACATACTATACGGGAGCCAGTGCTGAAGATATTGAGAACAATGTGACTCGACCACTCGAGAATACGCTCAACTCGGTGGAGCACCTCAAGCATATCACAAGTAACTCACGTGAGAATATCAGTGTCGTAACGCTCGAGTTTGAGTATGGTCACGATATTGATGCGCTTACCAATGATGTGCGAGACAAGCTCGACATGGTGTCGAGCGCACTTCCTGATGAGGCTCAGCAGCCTATCATCTTTAAGTTCTCTACCGACATGATTCCTATCCTCCTCTTGTCGGTACAGGCGGAAGAGAGCCAGCAGGCACTCTACAAGATACTTGATGACAACGTGGCAAACCCTCTTGCACGTATTGACGGAGTCGGTACAGTGTCTATATCTGGTGCGCCTAAGCGTGAGATCAATATCTATATGGATCCGCAGAAGATGGAAGCGTTCAACTTGAGTCCTGCTCAGGTGGCTTCTGCTATATCTGCCGAAAACCGTAATATCACTAATGGTACAGTCGATATCGGTACACAGACGTTTACGGTGCGTGTAGAAGGTGAGTTTGATGATCCTAAGCAGATGGAGAATGTCATAGTAGGTTCTCGCAATGGTGTCAACATATATTTGCGTGACGTTGCGCGTATCGTTGACAACGTTGAGGAGCGTGCCCAAAAGACATTTACCAATGGAGTGCAGGGTGCGATGGTTATCATTCAGAAGCAGAGTGGTGCTAACTCCGTCGCCATCTCCAACAAGGTCTTGAAGATGCTGCCAACATTACAGCAGAATCTTCCTTCTGACGTAAAGCTTGGCCTTATTGTCAATACATCAGACAATATCATGAATACGATTGGTTCTCTTGAAGAGACCATTATGTATGCCATGATATTCGTTGCCCTTGTCGTGTTTGTCTTCCTCGGACGTTGGCGAGCAACAGTCATCATCGTCATTACGATTCCTATGTCGCTTATAGCATCATTTATATATCTGTATGCTACAGGTGGATCGCTCAACATGATATCACTTTCATGTCTCTCTATCGCTATTGGTAACGTTGTGGACGACGCCATTGTGGTACTTGAGAATGTGACGACGCATATTGAGCGAGGGTCCGATCCAAAGCAGGCGGCAATACATGCTACCAACGAGGTGGCGATCTCAGTTATTGCCTCTACGCTTACCATGATTGCCGTATTCTTCCCGTTGACTATGGTGACAGGTATGTCGGGAGTGCTCTTCAAGCAGCTTGGTTGGATGATGTGTATCATCATGACCATCTCCACGACATCAGCGCTCTCATTTACTCCAATGCTTTGTTCGCTCATGCTTCGTCTTCAGAAGAAGCAGTCTAAGTTTATCAAGATATTCTATACTCCGATAGCGCGTTCTCTTGACAGGCTTGATGACTGGTACGAGAAGCGTATCAACTGGGCAGTACGTCACCGTTGGACAATCATTGTTGGTTGTGTCGTACTCTTTGTTGCAAGTATAGGTATTGCCGCAATATGTGGTATCAAGTCAGAGTTCTTCCCATCCAATGACTCTGGTCGTGTGGGTGTCACATTGCAGTTGCCTATCGGTACTCGTGTGGAAAAGGCGGAGGAACTGGCAAAGTCGCTTGTCAAGAAGTGGCAGGATCGCTATGGACAAGACCTTCAGTCTTGTAACTTTACTGTTGGTCAGGCAGGAGATGACAATACCTTTGCTTCACTTTCAGACAATGGTTCACATATCATATCGTTCAATATCATGATGGTGCCATCCAACAAGCGTGACAAGGGACTTGCGCAGATATGTGACGAGATGCGAAAGGACTTGAAGCAGATACCAGAGCTTGCTAAGTTTATGGTAAACCTCGGTGGTAACTCTGGCGGCCGTGGTATGGGTGGACAGTCTACAGCTACATTCGAGATCTATGGTTATGACATGGATGCAACACGTGATGTAGCAGAACAGATGGCAGCTATGTTCCGTGAGAATCCTATGATTACTCAGGTCAATATCTCTCGTTCTGACTATCAGCCAGAGATAGTTGTCAACTTTGATCGTGACAAACTTGCTCAGCAGGGTATAGGTCTCGCTACTGCGGCAACGTATGTGCGCAACCTCATCAATGGTTCGCTTCAGACATATTATCGTGAAGATGGTGATGAGTACGACGTTAAGGTACGTTTCGAACCTACAGCACGTAGATCTGTTGAGGATATTGAGAATATGATCATACCTAATGCTATGGGGCAGAATGTTCGCATACGCGATATAGCTACAGTAGAGGAATCTGCAATTCCACCAACTATCGAGCGTAAGGATCGTCAGCGCGTTGTAACAGTCAACGCAGTACTTGCTGATGGATATGCACTCTCTGATGGTGTCGAACTTGGAGAGAGTTTCTACAAAAAGATGGACATTCCAAGCGGTGTGATAGTACAGGTTGCGGGTTCATACGAAGACCAGCAGGACTCCAACCGCGACCTCGGTACACTCGGACTCCTTATCATCATACTCGTGTTTATCGTTATGGCTGCACAGTTTGAGTCACTCACATATCCATTCATCATCATGCTTTCAGTGCCATTCGCATTCTCGGGTATTATCCTTGCACTTGTGCTTACAGGTACTAATCTCAACATCATGTCAATGCTTGGCGGTATCATGCTCATCGGTATCGTAGTAAAGAATGGTATCGTGCTCATCGACTATACTCAGCTCATGCGTGAACGAGGCCTTGGACTTATTCGCTCAGCAGTGGTAGCTGCACGTAGCCGTCTCCGTCCTATCCTCATGACTACACTTACCACTATCCTCGGTATGGTGCCAATGGCAGTGAGTCATGGTGTAGGTGCAGAGATGTGGCGTCCGCTTGGTGTGAGTGTGATTGGTGGTCTTACCATCTCTACTATACTTACGCTGATATATGTGCCTTCAATGTTCTGTATCTTTGGTGCCAACGGTATCAAGGTTCAGCGCAAGAAGCTCAAGGAGAAGCGCGAACTCGACGCTTACTGGAAGGAGCATAAGGCAGAGGAACAGTTCAAGTAATTACCCCACAACCTCTTATTTGATTTGGATAATAAACAATGAAGACAATACTTATAACATACGACCAGGCACAGCATGAGAATGTCATCGAGGCACTCGATGCCAGCAACTGCCGTGGCTATACATATCTGCCACAAGTAGGTGGCCGTGGCAGTAAGACAGGCGAACCACACCTCGGTAGTCATGCTTGGCCATCAATGAACTCAGCCATCATCACTTGCATCGAAGACCATCAGGCAGACTCTCTGCTTGAGCGTCTTCGCATGATAGATGAGGAAAACCCTATGCTCGGCCTTCGTGCCTTCCAGTGGAACGTGGAGCGGTATATATAGGATGGTCAATCCCTAATATCTCATCATGGCAATACCCCCAAAAGTCATATAGCTACAGCGCTACGATGATGGTGTGCCAAGCGTAATGCGAAAGCCCACCGTATATACAGAGCTGTATTTCTATCGTAAGAGTGATGTGCTGGTAATGAGAGCACAGGTAGCTTCACTCCAACGTGAGCTTGCAGTGCTTAAGAGTAACAAAGCATAATCATCTCAACAGCTTTGCTTTGAGGATATATCATTTACACCTTATATATTATATAGTGAGGGTATGCCGCACGGCATACCCTCACTTGTGTATCAGTATATACTTGTTACAATTACTTCATCACCTTATAAGTCCTGTCGCCGACCTTGATGACGTATACACCATTGTCTGAGAGAGGAATCATAGTGCTTCCGCCATCAATCGTAGATGTGGATATCAGCACACCACCTGTTGTATATACGCTGACTGGGGTGCCGAGCGATGCGCCATTGACCACTGCACCATCATCATTCATATATACCTTGACGGTATTGTTCTGAGGTGCTTTGACGGCGGTACCGCTCATGTCTATTGCTTCTATGTTTTGGAAAAATATTTTCCATACATCCGCAACCTTGTAACTGTCCACATCAGGAACAAATACTTTTAAGTTCGCACAATTTTCCAAATCAGTATAAAAGACATTATTAGACGCACATATAGGAGGCACTACAGCGTAAGAGTATATGTTTTTGATATTGGAATCAAAATTGAAAGCGTAACTTTCAATCTTACGTACACTACTTCCTATATTCACATTTTCGAGATTAACGCATCGTGCGAAACAACCTATGGGTATAGTTTCAATGCCACTGCCTATAGATATTTCTTTTATTGAAGAACAAGAATAGAATGCATAGTCTCTTATACTTGTCACGCTGTTTGGGATTGTGATGGATGTGATACCGCTACATCCAGAGAATGCATAGTTTCCTATACTTGTCACGCTGCTTGGTATGGTGACTGATGTGAGTCCGCTGCAAGAATAGAATGCACGTATTCCTATACTTGTTACGTTATTAGGTATGGTGACTGAAGTGAGTCCACTACAATTCTCGAATCCATGGTCGCCTATACTTGTCACGGAATTACCGATGGTAACTTTTTTCAGAGTATTCTGAATATTCGAAATTATATTATACCACAAGCTAGATTTACAATCCAAATACAATTCATTTATGCTTGTACAGTTATAAAATGCATATTCCCCTATACTTGTCACGCTGTTAGGTATGGTGACTGATGTGAGTCCGCTACAGCCAGAGAATGCACGTATTCCTATACTTGATACGTTATTAGGTATGGTGACTGAAGTGAGTCCACTACAATTTTCGAATGCATGGTCTCCTATACTTGTTGCATTTTTGGGAATTGAGATAGATGTAAGGCTGCTACAGCCATAGAATGTCCCGTTTCCTATGCTTGTCACGCTGTTTGGGATTGTGATAGAGGAGAGGGAGCTACAGTCTCTAAAAGCTTCATTTCCTATACTGGTTACACTGTTTGGAATGGTGATGGATGTAAGGCTGCTACAGCCTTTGAAAGCATAATCCTTAATACTTGTCACGCTGTTTGGTATTGAGACGGATGTAAGGTCGTAACATTCACGGAAAGCTTCTTCTTCGATAGTTGGTATATACTTCCCTATAGTTACAGTTTTAAGAGAATTCTTCAAATCCGATGTTATTTTGCTCCACAAGGCTGATCTGCAATTTAAATTTAATTCTTCCAGTTTTGTGCAATCAGAGAAGACATGCTCTCCTATACTTGCTACACTTAATGGAATTGTGACGGAAGTTAGTTCTCTACAATCTTCGAAAGCGTAGCCTCCTATATATGTTACGCGATTTGAAATCGTGACGGAACTTAGGTTTGTACAGCCAGAGAAAGCGTAGGTTCCTATACTTGTCACGTTGTTTGGAATGGTGATAGAAGTGAGGCCGCCACAATTATTGAATGCATTACTTCCTATTTTTGTTACACTGTTTGGAATGGTGATGGATGTAAGGCTTGAGCACCCATTGAATGTTTCTTCCTCAATACTTGTCAGGCCATCTGGAATGGTGATAGAAGTGATACCACAATGTTGGAATGCACGTGCTTCAATGCTTGTTACACTGTTTGGAATAATGATAGAAGTGAGGCTACCACAAAGCGAGAATGCATCACTTCTAATACATGTCACGGAGTTAGGAATAGTGATGGACGTAAGGTGGCTACCTATAAATGCCCTGTTTCCTATACTTGTCACAGAATACGTGACTCCGTTATTAACGACAGTGGATGGTATGTTGACAACGCCACTATAAACAATGCCGTAATACGAAGAAGGACATGTTACTTCAACGGTTTTACGTACTTTTGTGATATTATAAAAGATTCCGTTTGCTTCGAAATCATACGCCTTTGCGCTATATGCAGATAAGGCGATAAACACGATTAGTAATAATTTAATAAATGTTTGTTTCATTGTGTTGTAGTTTTTAGTATTGAATAGAATGTTGTTTTCTTGAGGATATTTT
Organism: Bacteroidaceae bacterium; assembly: GCA_045597745.1. Taxonomy (GTDB): domain Bacteria; phylum Bacteroidota; class Bacteroidia; order Bacteroidales; family Bacteroidaceae; genus Minthosoma. The sequence goes on from JAZLKQ010000485.1 coordinate 9,132, forward strand.
TTTTTGTATGTTGTCCATTTGTGATGAATAAAACTCTTTCCACGACTTCTTCTTTTCAGAAGAAATAATCTCAACGTCATAAGCTTGTAGCATCTCTGTAACGCTAGGTGTTGGGTCACCATAAAAGTATATCTTGTTTCTTATTATTGGCAATCCTTCTAAAGATTTGTGTTCGGAACTTAAAAGAAGCTTACGTTTGTTTAGAATGTACCACAAGTCCAACTCGGAGAAATCCATACCAAATCCTAAGATATGTACATCAGTAAAAAAGAATAGGTCTACCCATGAATCTATCATGTCGTTATATCCATGCTTTAGTTTCCACAGGATAAATTCATTGTCTCTCTCTTTTTCAAATCCTGGTGAATCTATCGGTGTTTTGCCTAATCTACTTGTGCGTAGATAGCTGTTGATGTGTGTTAGAGAACTGCAATAGTGATAGTAACCTAGCATTATGCTGTTAGGTTTTGACATTTCTCCATGTATTTGCCAAAATGTGCAGTTCTTGTTGCCTTTTTTGAAGGCCTTCTTTCGCCTTATGTTGTACCGATTCTCGCTTGTGTCTGAATGGACTTCGTCTTTGCTGTATCCATTCCCGACAATGGCATCTTCAAGTGCATTGTCATAGTTGGTTGTCATATAATGATCAAACTCCATGCTAATCAACGTGTCATATTCACTTGGATATGTTTTGTCTCCGAATTTTGAATTTAGCTTTTCTATGTTCTCTATTATCCGTTTCTTTTCTTTCTCGTAGACTTTATCAACATGTTTTGAATATGAGACATCCTTTTTGAATACGTTATATTCAAACTTGTGAATGTTTGGGATTAATGACCATGTCGAATCTTCCTTGAGTGGCGTCTCAAGCAATTTGTTCCATGAAAAGCCATTGTCATGTAATTGATGTAGTCCATTGCCTATCAATATGGATTGCAGAAGGTTCATGCATATTCTCCTTTCGCCTACTCGCCTCCCCAAGTTTTTGGCATTAAATCGTACGGATATAAAAAAGGCGGGGGAACATTGTTGTCCGTCCCGCTATCTGAGGCCCTGGCAAGCCCATCCTTGGTAGAACAGACAACGCAGAGCCCACGCCGGTATGATTATATGTTGATATACGTATAGCACAATGTCCCTGCTCAACATTGTGTGAACAGGGTGTACCTATGCTATAC
>JAZLKQ010000486.1:0-5281 GCA_045597745.1 Bacteroidaceae bacterium
CCTAAGACCGCTTGGCCTCCGACTTTCCACCAATTGCAGAGTATCTCATAGTCAGCTACTTTTGTCCCTATATTCCAGTATATCTGAGGCACCATATAGTCCACCCAGCCCTTGTCGCTCCACAGTTTCACGTCTGCATAGAGGTCAGAGTAGTTTTGTGTGCCTCCTGTCGCACTGCCTTCAGCACAATTCTTGCCATTGACACCACCCGGAGCATTCTTGTATATACCAAATGGCGAAACACCAAACTTAACCCATGGCTTTGCCTTGTGAATCGTCTTGCATAGTTCCTGTATCAGTTTGTTGACATTGTCTCTTCTCCAGTCCTCTATAGTCTTAAACTTACGCTTGTTCGCCTCATAGTACTCATTGTCAGGTATCTCAAGACCAGCCTCTGGATATGGGTAGAAATAGTCATCTATATGCAGTCCGTCGACATCATATCTGGTCACAATATCTTTGGCTATCATGCAAGTATAGGCACGATTTTCCTTCAAAGCAGGATTGAATATCAACAAGTCACGATACTCAAATACCCTATCAGGATACATCTTTGCCGCATGAGTAGGGTCAAGCACAGTAGTGCCCTTCGTCTTGGCTCTATAAGGATTGATCCATGCATGACACTCCATGCCACGCTTATGACATTGCTCTACCATCCATTCCAACGGATCCCATCCATCTGCAGGAGCCTTGCCCTGTACACCTGTAAGGTATCGGCTCCATGGCTCGTATGGTGAGCGGTAGAGGGCATCACCCTCAGGCCTAACCTGAAATATTATCACATTAATGTTTGCCTTTTGCAACACATCAAGCTGACTCGTAAGCATATCCCTTACTTCGTCCATGCTCTTGCCAAGATACATACCATTGACACATTGCATCCATGCCCCTCTAAACTCTCTCTTTGGCATGACTTGGGCTACAGACATCTCAGTCATCATAAAGATTGCCAAGAATATCAACAAACATTTAGTATGCAAACGCATACGACACATATTCTTTTGACTCATAATACTTCTGGATTTAATGGTCACAAAGATACATCTATTATGTCACAACACAAAATATATATCCAAAGAATCGCATAATACAAACGTATTATACAAACACGGGAAAACCTCTTGCTTATACACTCAAACAAGTCCATACTTTTGACATAAAACAACCGGACGTTTAAGTCAAAAGATACGGTCGTCTACATCAAAAGATGCGGACGTATCATGCAACACGTCCGGACGTTTTTTTGTCATGCGGTCGATAAAGCTTTGTCATACGTATGTCGAAGGTTTGTCAAGCGTATGTTGCGCGTTGATCATACGTATGACCAACGCGCAACATACGGTCGTTATAATTATAGCGAACGGATAACAAAAGTGTAACGTACATAGAATTATCCCGTTACTAAGCATCTACTAATGATTTCAGACAATGCAGCATGTATAACATACTCAATAGATTACACATTGTCATATCATCTGTCGAAGACTAAAGCCACGCCTTAAGGAAATTGCCAAACCAACCTACAAAACGCTTCCACTTTGTCTTCTTCTTGTACCATTCGGTTGTGAGCAACACAGATGACTTCTTGTCTTCCTCAAACATGTCAAGAAGTTCGCCAGTAGTCGGCTGGTCGAGTATAAGGGTATTAATCTCGTAGTCAAAACGAAGACTACGAGCATCAAGATTGGACGAGCCGACCGTGCAGAAGAGACTATCCACCATCATCACCTTTGTATGGTGAAAACCACCACCAAAGATATATACCTTGCCACCACGTCGGGCATACTGATAGCCAACATAGTGGGATGCATCTGGAGTGAGCGGAATGTCTCCCTTCTCAGATATCATAATCTCCACATCTATACCTCTGTCTATAGTACGTGCAATAGCTCTACGCACTTTGCGAGTTGGAACAAAATAAGGATTGATGATACGTACAGAGTGTTGAGCATTGTCGAGCATCGAGATGTATAGCTGACGAATGGCTTTATTGCGCTTGTTGGGAGTACGTTCAACAACCATTATCTTTGCATCTCCAGCATGTCGAGGAATTGGAAAGTACTTCTCGCCCTCTATCTTCTCGCCAGTAGACTTCTCCCACATCTGGGCAAATATCTGATGCAATCCGTTGACTGCCTCACCCTCTATATGCATGTGCATATCTCGCCAAGGACCTATGCCTTCGATGCCATCTATATAGTAGTCAGCAACATTCATACCACCAGTATAGGCTATCTCTCCATCTATCACTACTATCTTGCGATGGTCGCGAGGGAAGACTTTGTTGACCCATGGAAATGTCAACGGACGAAACTTCACAAGACTAATGCCTGTTGCAGCTATGGAGTCGTGCTGATGGCGTGATATAGGTTGATTGTTGGACCAGTTGCCAAATGCATCATACATGGCACGCACCTCAACACCTTCGTTGGCTTTCTCTGTAAGCAAGGCAAAAAGCAAGTTGGCTATACTGTCATTACGGAAGTTGAAATACTCAAGATGAATGAACTTTTTTGCATTTCTTACAGCCTCAAACATATCTACAAACTTGTCATTACCGCTCTTGAGCAACTTGACAGAGTTTCCCTCGGTAGTGGTATATCCAAGGGAGCGCATATACTGCACCTCCATGGAGTCGCTTCGCAATACTTCTGTCTGAGCAAAGCCACATATACTCAGACAGAATAAAAGAGTAAATAATATGTATCTAAATATATTCATTGGAAAACTAATAATCATCCTACTATTCATCATTTATCGCCAGACAAGTACTGACGTTCCATCTACCAATCTATCGTCGTCCTACCTGTATCAGACAGATATTTGTTGGCAAGCGAAAAGTGATGATTGCCAAAGAATCCTCGATGGGCTGATAGCGGAGACGGATGCGGCGAACGTAGCACATAGTGACGGGTAGTGTCGATGAGAGGAAGTTTGCTCTGAGCATAGCTTCCCCATAGCATGAACACTACACCACTCTTCTCATGACTTATGGTCTCAATCACAGCATCTGTAAACTGCTCCCAACCCTTACGCTGATGACTACCAGCCTGATGTTCACGTACAGTCAGAGTGGCGTTGAGCAGGAGTACTCCTTGCTGAGCCCATCGAGTCAGGTTGCCTGTAGGCGGTATCGGTTTGCCCAAATCAGTATTTATTTCCTTGAAGATATTGACAAGCGATGGAGGAAACTTAACGCCATCATTGACAGAGAAGCATAGTCCATGTGCCTGACCTGGCTCGTGATACGGATCCTGTCCAAGTAGTACAACCTTGACATCATCAAACGGACAAAGGTCAAATGCGTTGAATATCAATCTGCCTGGAGGATATACCACTCCAGACTGATACTCGCTTCGCACAAAGTTGACAAGTGTCTCGAAGTATGGCTTGTCAAACTCTGCCTGTAGTCGCTGTCTCCACGACTCATCAATCTTTACTTCCATATCATTGATTAATATTGACCTCCCCCTACCCCTTCTCATAGACATTGCTTTGTATTTTGCAATGCTTGCGACCGGAGGAAGTGCCAAAGACAAATACTTGGATAGGACTTGGAACTATTCCAGCGTGCTCTGTTCACGTCCCCTTGAAGGGAGGATGGGAGGTGTTAGGGAGCATCAGCCCCCTAACACACATATATATTACTTTACATATACCTTCTTACCACCTACGATATATATGCCAGGCGAAGAGATACGTTCAAGCTTAACACCCTGGAGTGTATAGATGGCTCCATCAGATGCAGGCTTGTCTACAGCGACTTCGCCAATGGCAAGAGCGATATTCTTGTCTGTCTCTACACCAAGAGGATTGCCCGCATACTTGATAGCAGGGTCGTATGAGAGGTGAGGAGGCTGATTGTATGCACAGTTTTGTGATACTACATTCTCACGATACTGTATGTCGTCCATGAGGTGAGGTATCATGTACGTTGACTCGTAGCTGGTTGCAACTATCAGGAGATTCTTGGTTGACGAATCCCATGTCACAATCTCTTCACGCCAGTCGCCAAGGAGGTCACCAAGTACACATGGATTGTACTTGGAAGCGTTGTTGAGTGTACCAGGCACATAGTTGGAGTTGTTGACTTTATATCTGTCAAACCACTTACCCTGTGGATTCCAATGTGCAATAATGCTCTTGTCAAAGAACTCGTCATACAGATCGCCTGACCAGTATATACGGTTGTTAATACCAGCACCAGAGCTACCTATTGCCCATGTCTCACCATTGAGCGAACCGCCCTCGCAGTTGAACATAGAAGGAGATGCACTATATATAAACTGTGCACTTGGCTGGTTTGAGTCAAAGTGTGCGGCAAGTCCACGACCTGTATCGCCTGATGCTGTCCAATGCAACAACAGTTCGCCTGTCTTCGCATCACGCAAGTCACAACCGTATGGCTTCTCCTCATGAGCCATAAACACCTCCAAGCCAGGACGGTCTGTCAAGAAGTCGCCCACATGGAGCGCATCACCATGACCAAGTCCTGTACGATACAGCAGTTTGCCATCATGATCAAGACATGCAGATCCAAACAGTATCTCATGCTTTCCATCACCATCAGCATCACAACCTGTCATCCAGTGTGCACCCTCTGCATATAGTCCTTGTCCCTTGGTAGTATTGCGAGATACCCAACGCTCCTTGAGTGTAACTCCGTCAAAGTCATATGCTCCTACGAATGCACCAGCATAATAACCACGGCAGAATATTGCGCTTGGATTCTTGTCTTCACCATCAAGATATGCTATACAAGCAAGATAACGCTCTGAGCGGTTCTGGTTGCTATCGCCCCAATAGTTAAGACCTGCATTATAATTTGTATGATAAGGAATAGTTGAAAGTTCAGCACCAGTCAAACCATCAAATATAGTAATGTATTCAGGGCCCTTGTCCGGTTTGCCGCGGCTGCTGAGACAGTTCTGTAGAGGGTCATCACCAGGCATCACTACATAGTTGCCTTCGCCATCTACAGTTCCCGGAGCAGTCTTAATCATAAATTCGCCATATCCATCACCATCAAAGTCCCATGCAACAAATGGAGTAGTATGAGCTCCTGAGCAGATATTTGGTCCCTGATTGATACGCCAGAGCAGAGTGCCATCAAGCTTGTAACAATCAAAATATGTATCGGAAGTCACACCATTGCTGGCAGCGTCTCTACTGTTGGATGGATCCCACTTGAGGATGATCTCGTATTCACCGTCACCATCCATATCGCAGAATGAAGCGTCATTTGGAGTATAGCTTGCACCAAGTCCACGAGTATCTA
>JAZLKQ010000487.1:0-1587 GCA_045597745.1 Bacteroidaceae bacterium
CGCCCATCTGCATCGGATTGGTATTAGGCACGAGCTTGGTAGGATTGCCGTATGGCAGGACAATGATCATCTCTTTGGCGGCGCCCTGAGCTATGAGATTGTCCGCGATGTAGTTCATGCGTCCTACCTTGTAGTAGACCTCTTCTGTGTCGGTGGTTCCACTTATGAGATAGAATACAGGATAGGTTTTGTCCTTGTCCTTCTCGTATGTAGGTGGGGTATAGACGATGGCGTTGTTGTATGCTCCGATAGCAGACGAGTAGTATGTGACATAGTTGACATTGCCGTGTGGCACTTGCTGTATGCTGTGTACAAGTGGCGCATCCTTGCCAGGTATGTCAAGCAGGGAGTTCTTGAATCCTTCGTTCGGAAACCACTGGTCGCACTCTGGATCCATATTGCTCACGCCGTCCACCACAAAGCAGTATGGGTACATGTCGGGTGCTGCCGGACCGAGTGTTACGCTCCATAGCCCTGTCATCATGTTCTTGATCATAGCGACACGTTTGGAAAACTGCACGTCCAGCAGCACAGATTTTGCCTTGTCGTTACGATATGTGAATGTGACTCTGCCATCGTCATTGACCTTTGTCGAATGGCTGTCGACCTGTGCAAATGCACAACATGCAATGGCTGTAAACAGCATTGCGATACAATTTCGTTTCATTGTTGTTAGATTGTTTCGTTTCTTATATATGCGGGATAGTATAGCAGTAGTATGGTACTTTGTGATGCAAGCACCTTTAGAGTGCAGGCTCACCGGCACTCCATCACGCTCCACTCATGTCTGCTATCACTCGCGCAAACGGGCATTCTCCTATTAGCCCTTTCTTGCTATACTACTCTTCGACTTGTTTCAGAGCTTCGATGGCATTGGTATCGCCCTGCTCAGCTGCCTTTTTCCACCACTTGATTGCCTCTTCGGTAGACTGCTCCACGCCGTCGCCATCGTTGTAACATACGCCGAGGTTATACTGCGCTTCGGCATCACCCTGTTCCGCCGACTTCTTGTACCACTTGACAGCTTCGGTATATGACAGTGCGACTCCATGACCGTGGTAGTAGCATACACCGAGATTATACTGCGCTTCAGCATCACCTTGTTCCGCCGCCTTCTTGTACCACTTAATAGCTTCGGTATATGATTGCTCCACGCCGTCGCCTTCGTCGTAGCATACACCAAGGTTGTACTGCGCTTCGGCATAACCTTGCTCCGCCGCCTTCTTGTACCACTTAACTGCTTCGGTATACGATTGTTTCACTCCTTCACCTTCGCCGTAGCATACACCAAGTTTATACTGCGCTTTGACATGACCTTGGTTTGCTGCCTTCATGTACCACTTTGCTGCTTCGGAATATGACTGCTCCACTCCTTCGCCTGAATAGTAACATTCGCCGACTTCGTACTGAGCCTGCGCATCACCGCTCTCGGCGATTGCGATGATGACTTCGTATGCACGTCTGCCACTCTGTGTGCAGGCAAGTGTCAATGATATGACCTGCGTGCATGCAATCTTCGTTAATAAAATAGATGTCTTTCACATAATACTATGTGTTATAAATGATGTAATGAATGAACTAATCTGT
>JAZLKQ010000488.1:0-10658 GCA_045597745.1 Bacteroidaceae bacterium
ATAGGAGCCTCTGTGCCATCGATGGTCGCAGTCCAGCCAGGATAGTAAACTTCGGAGAATACTATCATACCGCCCTTCTTGCTGTCTACCTCATAGCTGACGGAGTTGGCAGTGAGCGCAGTCTGCTGTACTGTAGCGGTAGAGTCTGCAGAGATGGAAGAGTCGTTGATGAATGCGTTGGCTGCAAGAGTCTTGTCTACTACTGCCGTGTGGCGTGGGCTTACGGAGTGAAGAGCGGCAATCTCTTCGTTGGCGTTGCTGACAAACTTTACGTTGTCTACAAACCAAGCATTGCCGTATGCGGCAGTATTCTCAATAGGTATTTTGGCGCCATCCTGTCCCTGTAGTATAAACCAGCGGGCATTGAGCATATTGAGCACTGGGTAGTACTTTTCTGTGTCGACGCTACTTAGGTCGTATATAGGGAACTTGGACTGCTGCTGATACATGGCTACGGTGTCAGGTGTTGCTACGGATAGAGCCTCGTATATCTTTTGCATATTTGGCATGACGTGCTCCTCGATGAGTTCCTGATAGCGACGTAGCTTTGCTGCATGATAACCACCGACGCTGCTGTAGAAGTACGATGTGGTGTTGTCGTTGAATGTGCTGACTGTCATGTTGAGCACACGGTAGTTGCGTCCGTTGCCAGACTTTTCAAGTATGAAGTTGTCTGCCTCAGTCTTAGGCTGTGCCTGTGGACCTGAAGCATACTGGAACATGCCGTCGTTGAGATAGCGCTTGTTGACTGTCCACATATCTACGAGACAGATGACGAGCAGAGCAATAGAGAGCAGGGTGGCATGTTTGGCGTTGAATATACATTCGCCAGTCTTTGCGTCTATCTTATTGACTGAATACCAGTACATGAGTCCAGCACCAAGCAGTATGATGATTATACTCCTCCATGCATCGGCAGTGAGCATGGCATGTCTCATGGTTGATATGCTTGCAAGGATAGCCTGTCCTGTCTGTTGGTCGAAATACTGCTGCTGAACGTACTGCGAGATAGCTGAACGGTCACTATTGCTTACAGCCTGCCCGAAGATGGCCTCTGGCATGATGGCAAAGACAAGACATACTAAGAGCGTGATGCCTGTAGCAACTAAGAGCCACTTCACATTCTTGGCAGTAGGGTTCTGTACAAACTCCTTGAGAGCAAGCAAAGCAAGTAATGGTATGGTAAACTCGGCTACGACGAGTATACTTGACACTGTGCGGAACTTAGCGTACAGTGGCACGTGGTCGATGAAGAAGTCTGTGAATGGCATAAAGTTGTGTCCCCATGCCAATGCGATAGACAAGATAGTAGCGAAGAACAGCGCCCATTTGACAGGATTCTTGTCCGGAACTATGATAAAGCTCAATATGAAGAGCATAAACACAAGTGCTCCTACATATACTGGTCCGCTTGTGCCTGGTTGGTCTCCCCAATACTGTGTGAATGCACCATAGATGCCTGCGTCCTTGAATCTTGGGTCGGCTTTATCCATTGCAGTGGAGTTGTCCTGCAATGGTACTGATGCTCCACCATTGATATTAGGTATAAGGAGTGACCAAGTCTCGCCTATGCCGTAGCTCCATGCTGTGATGTAGCTGCGTTCCAGGCCGGTGTCAGTCTGGTCTTCTGCCTTGCCCTGCTTGACAAGTTCACTCTTGCCACGCATAGTGTCCTTCTGGTATTCGTAGGTGTGGTATAGGTTGCTGGCATTGAGAGCTACTGCTATCACAGCGGCAACGACGAGTGTACCAGTAGCCTTGAGGAAGTTAGGCAAGGTCTTGTTGCGTATTGCAGCTACAAGGTAACCGATGACCATGAGTATCTCAGGTATAAGGAAGTAGTAGGTCATCTGCACGTGGTTGGACAGTATCTGCAGTGCAGCAAAGAATGCTGTGGTGATACCTCCCCAGAGATATTTGCCCTTGTAGCATAGCACCATGCCGGCAATGGTTGGCGGAATGTATGCGAGGGTAAGGACTTTCCATATATGTCCAGCAGCGATGATGATGAAGAAGTAACTGCTGAATGCCCAAACGATAGCACCAAGAGCTGCCATCCAGTGCCTGAAGTCAAAGGCACGTAGCAAGATATAGAATCCTAACATTGATATGAAGATGTAGAACACATAGTCCGGCATCCAGAGGTGGTACACCTTCTCTATAAATGACAATGTACGTGTAGAATCATAACTTGGCGAAATCTGGAATGTTGGCATTCCGCCAAAGACAGAGTTTGTCCATCTTGGAGTTTCACCTCCGTTCGCTTCACGATACTGATTGATCTCCACGCTAAGACCGTCTGCCGCAGCATTGTCATGCTGGGTCAGGCGCTTGCCGTCGATAGTTGGCTGGAGAAAGTAGGCAAAGGCAATGACTGCAAACAATATGACACATATTGCATCAGGCAGAGCTGCTTTGAAGTTGAATTTCATATTATGATATTTTGTGAGTTACTAATTGCGAAATCCTATTTGCAAGCCTTTTGTGTGCTCCCTAAGGCGGGGAGTGGCTGTCTTTTGGTGCAAAGGTAATGAAAAAGTTAGTATTCAGGTATTAGTGTCGTTAGATTTTTGTAATTTTGCAACATGAAGATAAGTTTATTACAGAATGATATAGTATGGGGAGACCCTACGGCCAACCTCCGCCATATCGAAGACATTGTGTCCGGACTTCCTAAGTCTGACGTCTATGTCATGCCCGAGATGTTCTCTACAGGCTTTGCTACAACACCTGCTGGTATAGCAGAGAAAGACGAGCAATCGCTACAGTGGATGCTCAAGATGGCTAAGAAGTATGATGCGGCCTTTGCCGGTAGTGTTGCGACGGAGGCTCCTGACAAGGAGAATGAGGAGAAGGTGTATTACAATCGATTCTACTTTGTTCGCCCAGGAGGAGAAGTCGCTTGGTATGACAAGCGTCACCTTTTTACTTATGGTGGAGAACACAAGAGATATACGAGAGGCGACGAGAAGATTGTCGTGACATGGCGAGGAGTGAGGTTCTTGCTACAGGTATGTTATGACATGCGTTTCCCTGTCTTCTCCCGCAATGTGGCAAGAGATGCAGACGGCATGTCTATACCAAGCAATGAGGGTATATACGACGTAGCCCTGTATGTGGCGTCGTGGCCTACACCTCGTGTCAATGCATGGTGTGCCCTGGCTCATGCCCGAGCAATCGAGAACCAATGTTATGTGGCTGCAGTCAATCGTGTGGGTACAGACCCTGCATGTGAGTACTCTGGTGGCACAATGCTCATTGACCCTTACGGCAAGACTATGGCTGAGTGTGAACGTGGCAAGGAGTGTGCCATAACGGTTGATATTGACATGGACGCTCTGCATGCATTCAGGAAGAAGTTCCCTGTATTGGCTGATGCCGACTGAAAAATATTTGCATAAAGATGACAACAAATAATAATGACATACGCCCCTTGACGCCAAGACTCGCAAAAGGAGAGGAGGCTCTGATAGTATTGTCTGGAGGCATGGACTCTGTAACTATGCTGTATGACTATGCAGACAATATCAAGCTTGCTGTGAGCTTTGACTATGGTTCTAATCATAACGCCAATGAGATACCGCTTGCCAAGATGCATAGTGAAAGACTTGGTATCGAGCATCTGACGATACCGTTGGGTGTGATGCATGATCACTTCAAGTCCTCTCTGCTCGAAGGTGGTGACGCAATACCTGAAGGCCACTATACTGCAGAGAATATGAAGAGCACGGTCGTGCCTTTCCGCAACGGCATCATGCTGGCGGTGGCATGTGGACTGGCGGAGAGCCGTGGGCTGACACGTGTGCTGATAGCCAATCATGGTGGTGACCACACGATATATCCTGACTGCAGACCAGAGTTTATCAATGCCATGTCGGCAGCAATGTGTGCCGGTACAGATACTAATGTCGAGATATTTGCTCCATATACACTCATCACCAAGTCTGACATTGCCCGTATAGGCAAGGTTCTCGGCATAGACTACGGCGAGACATGGTCGTGCTATAAGGGTGGAGAGACTCATTGCGGCAAGTGCGGCACTTGTGTCGAACGCCGTGAAGCTTTGGCTGAAGCTGGTATCAAGGATACTACGAAGTACATGAAGTAAGATGCCCACCCCCGGACTTCCCCTCGTAGGGAGAGAGTCAGGCAGATTATGGGGATAATTATGCATTATACATTGAGCATTATGCATTGTCAATTATTTTGCGTATCTTTGCACCCTTGAAACATAAACCACATTTATACAATAAGATAAAGATGGAAAGAAAAGTACGTGTGCGCTTTGCACCAAGTCCTACGGGACCGCTTCATATAGGTGGTGTACGCACCGCCCTCTACAACTATCTCTTTGCTAAGCAGCATGGAGGTGACCTGATATTTAGAATTGAGGATACTGACTCTACTCGCTTTGTGCCGGGAGCTGAGGAATATATCATCGAGTCATTTGACTGGCTCGGAATAAAGTTTGACGAAGGAGTAAGCTTTGGTGGTGACCATGGACCTTATCGCCAGAGCGAACGTCGCGATATATATAAGAAGTACGTGCAGCAGTTGCTTGATGCTGACAAGGCTTATATCGCGTTTGACACTCCAGAAGAACTTGATGCAAAGCGTGCGGAGATAGACAACTTCCAGTATGATGCCAAGACTCGTGGCATGATGCGCAATTCGCTCACACTTTCTAAGGAAGAGGTGGATGCTCTCATTGCGTCAGGCCATCAGTATGTGGTACGATTCAAGATAGAACCAGGTAGAGACGTGCTCGTGGATGACCTTATCCGTGGAGAAGTAAAGATTAACTCTTCGATACTCGACGACAAGGTTTTGTACAAGAGTGCTGACGGTCTCCCTACATATCACCTTGCCAACATCGTTGACGACCACCTAATGGAGGTGAGTCATGTGATCCGTGGTGAGGAGTGGTTGCCAAGTGCTCCGCTCCACGTCCTGCTCTACGAAGCATTCGGATGGGCAGACACAATGCCACAGTTCGCTCATCTGCCATTGTTGCTCAAGCCAATCGGCAATGGCAAACTCTCAAAGCGTGATGGCGACAAGTTGGGCTTCCCTGTGTTCCCTCTCGAATGGCATGACCCTAAGAGTGGAGGCATTTCGTCTGGATATAGAGAGAAGGGCTATCTGCCACAGGCTGTTGTCAACTTCCTTGCACTGCTTGGGTGGAATCCAGGCAATGATCAAGAACTCATGTCTCTCGAGGATATGGTACGTCTCTTCGACCTTTCTAAGTGTTCAAAGAACGGTGCGAAGTTTGACTATATCAAGGCTGCGTGGTTCAATCACCAGTATCTCATCCAGCAGCCAGACGAGGCTTGGGTACCTGCATTCGACAAGATACTTAAGGCTGAAGGCATAGAGTCTACCCCAGACAAGGAAGCTGAGGTGGTACGCATGATGAAGCTGAAGGTGATAGAGTATGTAGATGGTCAGGGCAACAAGAAGAAGCGCAATATTTCGTTCCCTTCAGACCTATGGCCTCTCACCAAGTTCTTCTTCGTTGCGCCTGAGGCATTCGATAAGGAGGGCGACAAGTTTATCCGCAAGAACTGGAAAGATACGACAGCAGCAGAGATGACTCAGCTCTTGGAGGTGGTAAAGGGAATAGAGGACTTCGCGGCAGAAGGTCAGAAGGCTATCATCGACCCATGGATAGAGCAGACAGGTATCAAGCCGTGGAATGCATGGCGTGTAGCTCTCGTAGGTACAGGACAAGGACCAGACATGTACGAGCTCTCAGCATTCTTGGGCAAGGAGGAAGTTATCCGACGCATGGAGTTTGCTATCAGTCAACTTGGTGGCGAATAAATCCCAGCACTATTGAGATATGTACAGCATAGGATTATACATATACGCTCTCGGTGCACTCATCGCAAGCATCTTCAACAAGAAGATACGCAAGATTGTGGCAGGAATACCGCAGACCTTTGACACGCTTCGTGCTCAGATCAAGCCCGAAGACAGGGTGGTGTGGTTTCATGCAGCAAGTCTTGGCGAGTTTGAGCAAGGTCGTCCGCTGATGGAGCGCCTGCGCCGACAGCATCCAGAATATAAGATTCTGCTCACATTCTTCTCTCCTTCTGGATATGAGGTCAGAAAGAATTACGATGGGGCAGACGTGGTATGTTATATGCCGTTTGACACTCCAGGCAATGTGGCAAGTTTCCTTCGCCTGGCACATCCTGAGATTGCAGTATTTATCAAGTACGAATTCTGGACCAACTATCTCACGGCTATGAAGCGCCATGGTGTCAAGGTATATTCGGTAAGCAGCATATTCAGGCCTAATCATCACTTCTTCAAGTGGTGGGGTACGCTCAAGCCACTTAAATGTTTCACACATCTCTTTGTCCAGAACGAAGAGTCACGTCAGTTGCTTGCAGATCATGGCATCACCAACGTGACAGTAGTTGGCGATACGAGATTTGACCGTGTGCTTGATATCATGCATGAGGCTGCAGACTTGCCTCTTGTCCAGCAATATTGTAGCGACGGCAAACCATGCTTCATAGCAGGTTCGTCATGGGGACCGGACGAAGATATTTACATTCCATACTTTGCTAAGCACAAGGACTGGAAACTTATCATTGCTCCTCACGTGATAGGCGAAGACCATCTGCAGAGCATCGAACGTCTGCTCAAGGACAATGGCATCACGTCTGTACGTTACACAGATGTTGAGAATACGGACTATAGCAACAGGTCATTTGATGACTGTGGTGCACTTATCGTCAACTGCTTTGGCAAACTCTCAAGCATATACCGTTATGGCAAGGTAGCTCTTGTTGGAGGAGGCTTTGGAGTAGGTATACACAATGTACCAGAGGCGGCAGTGTATGGCATACCAGTGGTATTCGGGCCTAACAACAAGAAGTTCCAGGAGGCTCAGGCTCTGCTCAAGTGTGGCGGTTCGTTCGAGTACACAGATGCTGCATCATTTGCCAATCTCATGGACAAGTTCATGGCAGACGAAGCTTCCCTTGCAGAAGCCGGCAATCGTGCAGGGGCTTATATCCATGACAATGCCGGTGCTGCAGACAAGTGCTATAACGCAATTTTCAGATAATATTAATCTCTAAAATCATTTACTATCATGAAAAGATTCATTCTCTCACTCATCGTCATGCTTGGCATGACAACCGCATTTGCCCAGACTCTTTATCTCGTAAAGGACGAAGGTGGCATTACTAACATCCGCAAAGGACCTGGCACCAGCTATGGCATTGCAAGTACTGTACCAGACGGATTCTATGTATATTGCTCAAACGTATCTGGAGGTTGGGCAAAGGTATGGGATGAATATACAGATGGCTCGCCTATGACATTTGCAGGCTATATCAGCACTTCCAAGATAGTAAGACCTCCTCATGATGGTATAAGCCGTACATTTGTACAGGTTAAACAGGAAGGCGGTTATACCAACATCCGTAAGGGCGCAGGCTCAGGCACAGCGATCGCATCGAAAGTAAAGGATGGCAGCTTTATACTGGTCAATGCAACAGATCTCTACAACGGTAAGTCTTGGGTTAGAGTTTACAATCAGAGAGGCGGCCTTCGTGGTTATATGAGTTCTTCTAAGATGATGATGCTCGAAGTGCCAACCATCAAGTAATACTTGTAGTGTTATTGCATAAGAAATATTAAGAGTCATGAGGCTATTCGTGTTGCTTATCTTTACGATAATACTAAATACCGCTTATGCCCAAGAACATTCAGACAAAGAGCATTTGTTGTTTTTTGGAGTCCCTGTTGATGGTTCTATAGAGTCGTTCCGTCACAACCTAACATGGTCGGACAAGTTTGAAAGAAGGGCAGATAAAGATGAGAAGGACCAATTTGCATTTGCTGGAGAAATATTTGGCGAGTGGTTTTGGGTATGGGCTTATTATGACACGAAGCGTGAGATTAACGATAATCTGGTATATCAGGTCGTAATCTCAAAATGGTTTGATACGAAGGAGCAAGCCACTTCGTATATGGCAAAGTACCTCAATGGCTTAAAGGGAATATATGGCGACCTCATAAGCGATATTAAGCAGACGGACACAAGTCTTGATATTGAGATGAACAATGGTTGTGTCAATATGATTCTCAAAGACAAGGGAGAAGGCAAATGGAGCATGGTATCAAGATTTCTTGACTACAAAAATGACAGGAGAGTAAACAAAGTCTTTGATTATTATGGCACTCCTGCAATAGGCTGCGATGGTACTTATGATATAGATCCGTCAAAACTAAAGATTCATGGTAGATGAACATATAGCATCTGCCGTAAATACAAGTTCGGGATAACGTTGTTGCGAAACCAACAGCGTTATCCCGAACTTTCGTTATAAATCACTTTATGTGCTATCAATAATTCTTGTTTTTCAAGACCTTGTGTTATGTGGCATTTTAGTGAAAACAATATCCCTGCGAACAGAAAGCCATTTGCAGGGATAGAGGAGATGTTGGAAATATGTCTATCGTATTATTTGTATCCAATGCCCCAGCACTTCTTGCATATCTTTTTGCCAGTACCGTCACATTCGCAAGCATGATAAGCATCACCTCCGCATTCTGGACAGACCTGATTGAAGAAGCCTTTTCCGTTACAGTTTACACATTTTGTTGCCTTTGTAAGGTACTTTGTACTTACCCAGCCTTCGCCCCAATATGTTGCATATCCTGCAGCTTCTCTTACTGGCATGAAGCCATTTTTTGCTGCACCTCTTGAAAATACGTATGCGCCTTTCGCCAGCATTACTGGCTTGTCTTCAGGACTGCCGTACGCACCTGTATAATGTACTTTGCCATAGTTAGTGCCAGGTCCTGTGCGAACATAAACATTGTCTCCTGTAAGCTTGTAACATGTCTGTGCAAATGCTCCAATTCCAATTGCGAACATGAGCATTAATAATAGAATCTTTTTCATAAGGTGTCTTGTTGTTATGGTTAAAAGAATTAGTATTGATATGCAAATATAGATATAATTTCGAATGATGTATTCTTGTGAACCAAAAAAACAATGTAATGTTTTCATCTCAACACAGGATCAGATATGCAGCACGAAAACTTACTCGTTGTTTAGTCCTTCTTCTCCAAACAGCCTGATATATTCGCTCTCGAAGTTTGGTGTAAAGAAGTCTGTGCCCAGTCGCTCTGCAATCTCCTCCTGCGAGAAGAAACGTCCGCCGTCGAGTTCTTCGCTTGGAGTGATAAGTCCGTCGTATGTGGTGCGATGGGCGAAGACGAGCTCTCGCTCTCTATCAGACTCGAACACGTAATGTGTGATACGTTCGGGAGTAAAGTCAGTGATGCCGAGTTCTTCCCTAACTTCACGAATGAGTGCCTGTTCGACATTCTCTCCCAAATCCACATGACCGCCTACGGCAGTGTCCCATTTGCCAGGCTGAATATCTTTCCATTCAGGACGTCGTTGCAGGTAAAGTTCGCCTTTAGAGTTGAATACATGCAGGTGCACTACAGGGTGCAGTAGTTTGCTGCCGTTATGACATTCGCCTCTTGTGGCAGCGTCGATGATGTTTCCCTCCTCGTCAACTACGGGGAACATCTCGTTGTTGTTATCTTGCATCATTAGTTCGTTGTGAATGATTCGTAAAAATAAAATGAACTGGCTCTCGCAATACTTCCACCATATTATATATATATTAAGGTATAAGCAGCGACGAATCGCCGTAGCTCAAGAAACGGAAGTCGTTGCCAAGAGCATAGTCGTATATCTTGTGCCAATCGCCATGTACGAATGCAGAGACGAGCAGTAGTAGCGTGCTCTGTGGCTGATGGAAGTTGGTGACTATCATACGTACTATGTGATAGTCATATCCGGGTGCTATGATGATCTGAGTACTGCTGTTGAGGATGTCCATGTTGTGAAGGTCCATGTATTGTAGTAGAGCCTTGAGCGCATCTACCGTGCTGAGTTGAGGCCACTTAAGAGGTGTGCCGGTCTTCTTGCACTCGGCATTGTCGTAAGGCATCCACTGGTCTATATGTAGCAGTTCGCCCCAGTCTGTGTCCGAGTCTTCTGGCATATCTCCAGCAAGTAGTGTATGGCTCTTGACGCCCATATAGTACAGACTCTCGAGAGTGCGGACGCTTGTTGTGCCTACGGCTATGGCGCAACCATCGTGAGCTATGAGTCGCTCGATGGTGTGGCGTCGTACTGCGATATGCTCGGTGTGCATGTCATGCCCACCGATGTCCTCGCCCTTGACAGGCTTGAATGTGCCGGCGCCTACGTGCAGAGTGACCTCTTCGCGCTCTATGCCATGAGCGTCGATGTCGGCAAGTACTCGTTGGGTAAAGTGCAGTCCTGCTGTAGGAGCCGCTACCGACCCCTTGATCTTGGAGTATACCGTCTGGTACGTCCGTTTGTCGCTCTCCTGTGTGTCGCGGTTGAGATATGGAGGTATTGGCAGTTCACCGACAGCATCGAGGAGCTCTGCCCATGACGGCAATGGATGAGAAGGGTTGCCGGAATTGGTGCCGACTTCTTCCCATGCAAATTGGATGATGTGCGATGTGCCGTGGGTACCTTTGCGCTCGGCGTATAGTCGTATGGTGGTGTCTCCTACCTTGATGTCACGGTGCAGACGGCCGCTCTTCCACTTCTTGAGGTTGCCCACAAGACAGTACCA
>JAZLKQ010000489.1:0-5387 GCA_045597745.1 Bacteroidaceae bacterium
GGACGCTCGGAATAGGCGGGAAAAGGCTGGGAATGACCGGGGAAATCTGTGAAAGCCAGAGGGTGTGGAGAAAACTGAAAGAACGGAGGAAAACTAATGATAAAACAAAAATCCGAACCATATTTCTATGATTCGGATTGCGGTGCGTACGAGACTCGAACTCGTGACCCCATGCGTGACAGGCATGTATTCTAACCTACTGAACTAACGCACCAGTTGTATGTGTGCATATCGAGATGCTTTATTTCTCAATTGCGGGTGCAAAGGTAGGGAATATTTTTTATATGCACTAATTTTTTTGATATTTTTTTTGAAAAGAGACAAAAACATCTGCGTTTATTCTGCTTTATAGCAACATATCATACTAATTGATGGTTTCTTCTTTGCGAGCTTTCCATAATTGGTACGAATTGACAGCGTTGTGCCAAACGCTATAGAAGCCACCAGCCATTGCTGTGACAGGATTCATAAATGTGTAACACATCCAGATGGCAAAGACAGTATTCTTCTGTCCTAAGCTCTGTGCACCTGCAATCTTGTCACCATGTTTTATACCTATCTTTCGTCCTATATAAAACTGTATCACGCATGTTATAGCAGACGCAATGGCAATACCTATTAGTGTAAATATGGACTGGTCTGTATGAACAATGGCTTTGACCGTGACCGCTATGGCGAGCGCCAGCGCTACTGCCCAAAGATAGAAAGCCAGATTGGTACATGTAAGCAACTTGGCATGTAGATGTGGCAAAAGGTAGCGGACAGCCCATGCAGACACAAGAGGTAGAATAAGAAGAGGAAATATCTTGGCCATGATGATGTAGAATGACTGTAAAAAGTCCATGTCTGCATGTTGAGGTTCGTGCAACAAAGGGATGACTGCAGGTACAAGTAGCGCAACGGCTATGTTGATGAGAAAGGTATAGCTTACGACTGTACTTGCATTGCCATGCAACTTTGCCGTGACTACAGATGCCGCAGTAGCAGTTGGACATATCATGCACGCCATCATACTCTCTATGATAGCTCTACCAGGTATGTCATTGCATATTATAATAGGTATAGCAAGTAACACAAATGAAAGCACCTGTACTGCAAGTGGCTTTATCATCCATAGACGTGGTCGTAGTTGTCTTGGGCTGACTTTGCAAAAGGAGACAAATAGCATACAGAACAGAAGTCCTGGTTGAATGATGCTGATAAAGTCATTTGCTAACTGATGTGTAGAGTCGAGGGCAGGAATGCTGACATATATGAAGTAGCTCAGCACACCGGCTATCATAGCTATTGGCAATGTCCAATTCTTAAGAAACTTAATCATCTGCTTTCAAGTATTTCTTCAAGTTTGATCATTTCGTCGCGATACTGTGCGGCGAGCATAAAGTCAAGTTTCTTTGCTGCCTGCTGCATTAGTTCGCGTGTATGTTCGATAGACTTAACAAGCTGTTCTCTATCCATAGCTACAACTACAGGGTCATCAGCAACCTTATTGAATATTTCATCGACAAATGCGTTGCCTACATAGTCGAGACGTTCGCCTGTATCTATGCATCTCTGAGCCTTGTGTATCTGAGTAGGAGTTATGCCATGATCCTCGTTATAACGTATCTGCTTTGCACGACGCCTATTTGTTTCTTCTATAGTCATCTGCATACTCTTGGTAATCTTGTCTCCATAGAGTATCGCCTTACCGTTGACATTACGAGCAGCTCGGCCTACTGTCTGAGTGATGGATCTGTGACTGCGCAAGAAGCCTTCCTTGTCTGCATCGAGTATTGCTACAAGAGATACTTCTGGTAGGTCAAGACCTTCTCTTAACAGGTTGACACCTACTACGACATCAAATACACCTGCACGCAACTTGTCCAAAATATCTATTCGTTCAAAAGTATCGACATCACTATGTATATAGCTGCATTTCACTCCATTATCAAGTAAGTATTCGGACAACTCCTCTGCCATGCGCTTTGTAAGAGTCGTGACAAGTACACGTTCATTGATTTCTATACGTTGCTGTATCTCCTCCATCAAATCGTCGACTTGATTTTCGGTTGGTCTTACTTCAATAACAGGATCAAGAAGTCCAGTAGGGCGAATGACTTGCTCCACTATTACACCTTCAGAACGTTGCAATTCGTACTCTGCCGGTGTCGCCGAAACATATATTGTCTGAGGAGTCAATTCTTCAAACTCATCAAATGTAAGTGGACGGTTGTCAAGAGCGGCAGGAAGACGATACCCATACTCTACAAGTGTGGTCTTGCGTCGCCTGTCACCTCCATACATTGCTCTGATCTGAGGTATGGACTCATGGCTTTCGTCTACAACAAGCAGAAAGTCTTGAGGAAAGAAATCGAGCAAGCAATATGGGCGTTCACCAGCTTCTCTACCATCAAAGTATCTGGAGTAATTCTCGATACCGCTACAATGCCCAAGTTCCTTTATCATCTCAAGGTCGTTGGTGACACGCATCTCAAGCAAGTCATGCTTTGCCTTATCTCCAATCTCGTCATAAAATGCAAGTCGTTCTGTCAAGTCGTCCTGTATCTTTCGAACGGCTATCTCAGTCTTCTCCTTAGATGTCATAAAGAGGTTGGCTGGGTATATATTGTACTCGTCAAATGTACATATCTTGCTACCAGTCACAGGGTCTATCTCCATGATGCTCTCTACTTCATCCCAACTATAGCAAACACGTATAATTTTCTCATCGTAAGCAAGATATATATCTATATTCTCACCCTTAACTCTAAAGTGTCCTCTTGTCAGTTCGATGTCATTCCTTACGTATAGACTACCTACGAGTTTGCGAAGAAACACGTTCATGTCAGTATTGTCTCCCACCTTGACATTAATGATATTCTCAAAGAAGTCAGCAGGTGATCCCATACCGTATATGCAAGACACGCTACTAACCACAATGACGTCCTTTCTGCCAGAGAGTAGGGCAGAAGTGGCAGCAAGTCGGAGTCTGTCAACCTCTTCGTTGATGGCGAGGTCCTTCTCTATATAAGTATTTGTCGCAGGAAGATAAGCTTCTGGCTGATAGTAGTCATAGTAACTGACATAGTACTCAACAGCATTGTTTGGGAAGAAGTTTTTTATCTCCGTATATAGCTGGTGAGCAAGAGTCTTGTTGTGACTAAGTATAAGAGTGGGCTTATTGATATTTTGTATTACATTAGCAATAGTAAAAGTCTTTCCCGACCCTGTTACACCCAGCAGTACTTGGGCATCTGCACCGCTCTGCAAACCTTCTGTAAGTTGTTTGATGGCTTCTGGCTGGTCACCCGTTGGGGTGTATTGAGATGTAATCTGAAAATCCACGTTATCGTATTGCTATAATAGTTTGTAATCCCAAAAATTACTGCGAAAGTACTGCTTTTTTCGTTTCGTTAGTCTTCTGGAGTGAGTTTTTTTGTTTTTTAAACATTCAAATTAGGTGTTCATGTTGTCTGTTTCAATGATTTGGCGTAACTTTGCAACAAATTTATGAATATTAAGATGAAAAAAATCGTTTCCATACTAATATTGACCATGGTGATACTCTCATCATGCAATTCTTACAACGCGCTCTATAAGTCACGTGACTATGAGTACAAGTATGAAGCAGCCAAGGAGTATTATTATTCAGGATACTATACTCGATGCTACCAGTTGCTTGAGGAGATGACTATGATGATGAAGGGTACGGACAAGGCAGAAGAGTCATTGTTTATGCTCGGTATGTGCTACTACAATCTTCATGATTATGTGACAGCGGCAGAGTATTTCACCAAGTACTACAAGTCATATCCTAAAGGTACTTATACAGAGCTTGCAAGATATTATTCAGGCTTGTCCGCATTCAAGGAGTCTCCAGACTCTCGTCTTGACCAGACACCAACATACTCTGCCATCAACACTCTACAGGAGTTTCTTGAGTTTTATCCTTATTCAGAAAGACGTACTGAAGTCAACGACATGATATTCCAGCTCCAAAACCGTCTTGTCGAAAAGGAGTTTGACGCAGCAAAGTTATATTTTAATCTTGGCAGTTATGTCGGTAACTGCACATACGGCGGCAACAATTATGAGGCTTGTATCATAACAGCAGAAAATGCCTTGAAGTCATATCCATATACTGAGCATCGTGAAGAACTGTATTGGCTGATACTCAAATGCCGATATGAGCTCGCAACACGAAGTGTCGAATCCAAGGCCATTGAGAGATACAGAGAGTGTGTGGATGAATATTACGGATTCAAGAATGAGTTTCCTGCAAGTAGTCACATCAAAGAAGCAGACCAGATATTCAAGCGTTCTCAGGCAAAGCTCAAGAATGTAAATGACGAAGGATAATATCTTTTATTTATGATAAATATCGAATAAATAACTAAAAACAAAAATACATATTAAGAAAATGGATTACAAAAAGACAAATGCACCAACTTCTACAGTTACACGCAATGTGATGGATCTCTGCAAAGACACTAACAACATATACGAGAGTGTTGCGATCATCGGTAAGCGTGCCAATCAGATTTCTTCTGACATGAAAGATGAACTTCAGAAGAAGCTTCAGGAGTTTGGTTCTTCGACAGACAACCTTGAGGAGGAGTTCCACAATGAGGAGCAGATTACTGTATCAAAGCACTATGAGCGTCTTCCAAAGCCAACTCTTATCGCAACTCAGGAGTTTATAGAAGACAAGGTGTATCATCGCAATCCTTCTAAGGAGGCAGCTGACAAGTTCTAAGCTATATGATCCAGCGTATACAGACATTATATCTGTTTATAGTAGCAATACTTAGTTTTGTATCACTATTCTGTCAGGTAGGCAGATATGCCGTAGGAATCGATACTGTTGCATCCTTTGGCAATTTCACTTTTTCTGCTGATGGTGCATACAAGAGCATCGAGAGTAGTGGACCATGGGCATTGGGTATATTGCTAATCATGGTAATATTTCTGTCAGTCATGAGTATCATGCTGTTTAGAAAACGTATGCGTCAGCTTAGACTTACCATATTTAGCTGCATATTACTCATAGGATATATCGCCACCTATGCTATATTTGCATGGAAGTATCAACTAATGCTTGAGACTGTCAATACAGGTTCACAGGTAGAATACCAGTTGAGCTTTATAGCACTATTCCCTGTACTCAGTCTGATACTCAATGTACTTGCTATATGTGGTATTCGCAAGGACGAGGCATTGGTACGTTCATTAGACAGATTACGCTAAATGAAAGTTGTGTTAGTCACAGCTATACTAATATAACTTGTAACATATTAAACACACAATTCATACAAGATGAACTTTAATGATTTAGTTCAAAAGCGTCGTAGCATACGTAAGTTTACCGACGAGGAACTCACCCCTGAAGAGCTTCAGACCATCTT
>JAZLKQ010000490.1:0-2582 GCA_045597745.1 Bacteroidaceae bacterium
TACCCATCATGTGCCCGAGTCCATGAGGCATGAAGAGTGCGTGGGCACCAGCCTGTACGGCATCTTCGGTATTGCCCTTCATCAGTCCGATAGCCTTGAGGCGCTCTGTCATCATGCGGCATACGTCAAGGTGCATGTCGAGCCACTTGAGTCCTGGCTTGGCCTTCTCGATGACGAGGTCATGACATGCTTCGACTATGGTGTAGATGTCTCGCTGACGCTGAGTAAACTTTCCGCTGATTGGTGTGACGCGTGTATTGTCTGAACAGTAGTGCTCAAATGTCTCTGCTCCTGCATCGCAAAGCATCAGACGGCCAGCCTCCATAGGTGTTGGCGATGGGTAGCCGTGCTGTATCTCGCCATGCATAGAGAGTATGGACTGGAATGAGTATTTGCTACCATTGCTTGCAGCAATACCTTCGATAAGACCGGCTACATACTTCTCCGTAACACCAGGCTTACATGCCTTCATGGCAGTAGTGTGCATCTCATATCCTATATCTGCCGCTTTCTTCAGCTCTATCAGTTCTTCCTCAGTCTTGATAGCGCGCATCTGTACTACAGCCTTGATAAGTTGGACAGAAGCATTGTCTCTGGTCTGCAATGGATGTATGCCGAGCAAGTCTGCCATCTGTATCATGGTGTCATGACGATATGGTGGCAGGTAGTGTACTTTCTGCCCTTTGCTTACGGCTCCCCTGACGAGAGTCTCGAGGTAGGCGAGAGGTGCGGAGTTTGCCACTCCAACTTCTGCGGCAAGGTCGCTGACAGATGGTACGAAACCAAACCAGATGATGTCGTCTATGTCTATATCGTTGCCGATGAGGTATTCCTTGTCGTTGTCAATGTCGATGACACCTGTCAGTCCTTCACGCTTCTGCCCGAAGTAGTAGAGGAAGGAACTGTCTTGACGGAACACGTAAGTGTTGCCTGGATAGTTGGTTGGCGCATCGTTGTTGCCATTGATGATGATGAGTCCGCTGCCTACAAGCTTCTTGAGCTGTTGGCGTCTCTGTATATAAGTCTCTTTGCTAAACATCTGTATATAGTTAATAATGTGATTGCTATCTGAATGAATGAAGCGTCAGCTTTCGGGTGAATAAAGCATCAGCTTTCGGGTGAATAATGCATCAGCTTTCGGGTGAATAAAGCATCAGTCGTTGATACCAAACTGCTGTTTCTTCTTGATGAGGAGGTTGCGTAGACCAGAGGCAGCAGAACGTATTTCCGCTATATGGTCGCCTTCGTGCACGGCAAGATGTATGTAGTCCAAGTCCTGAAGCATACTATATCTAATACCAATGAAGCTTTTTAGCGCATCCCTCGTACTTATCTTGTTGAGCTCGTCTGTCAGTTCGTGGAGATTGACCAATATACCATCCGAAGGCAATTCCATGCTTCGACACAGTTCGGCGTACTTATTCTCCGCATCCTCTATATATCG
Source organism: Bacteroidaceae bacterium (assembly GCA_045597745.1). Lineage (GTDB taxonomy): Bacteria > Bacteroidota > Bacteroidia > Bacteroidales > Bacteroidaceae > Minthosoma. The sequence goes on from JAZLKQ010000490.1 coordinate 1,445, forward strand.
TGTGGCGAGCTGCAGTTCCTCTTCGTCAGATATTTGAGAGAGTGCGGACTTAGCGGCGTTAAGCTGTTTGCTGTAAGTCTTCTTGAGTCGTATAAGTTGTCCTGGTGACTTGACAGCTTCCACGTTGTCCTTTAGGTCAGTTATCTTGTTGATGGCAGCTTTGCATTCGTCACTGCTTGACTCGATATAAGCGTTGTCTTCAGCTTCCTGCACGGCTTCGTCCACCACGACCTCGTCCACATTGTCGTACGACTCGTTGGCAATACTTCCGCTATTGCCATCATACTCCGAAGGCAATCTGTCATTTCCTCCAGTACATGATGTAACGCACGTCATCATTCCCAATACGGTCATAATGATGAAGCACACATTGGCTGATGTGCGTCGGAGTATTATGATACGTCTGGGATGTAGTGCCTTTATGATATTCATGATAGTTCTATTATTTCTTATGGTGTTTATCATACATAGTATATATATACGGAGCGTCTATTCGTCATCTCTGTCTATGTGGCGCACTATCTTTGCTTTTGCAAGGTCATGGAGTATTGCTCTGTCTTTTGAGTCATACTCTGCTCCGTGTGCCAGTTCGTAAACTTTTGATGGTGATGTAAAGTGCTTCCATGCGATTCTGATGTACGTCCACTTGTGCTTGGACTGCTTGTAACTCTTAGCCATGATTAATTATTTGATTTTGATTGGATATGCAAATATATACATTATTTATATTAGTAACAAATATTCTTTTGCCAATAATGTAAAAAGGCGTGCCAAATATCACTTTGACACGCCTTTGAATATATGTGGTTGACACTTAGGTTATGTTGTGTCAACTTGCGACCATGATATTATTCAGCAGAATAATCGATCTTGCTCATACGAACGTATGTAGCGTAACGGTGCTGAGCAGCCTTCTTTGCAGCGTCGAAGAGCTCCTGAGCCTCTGTTGGCTTAACCTTCTTGAGTGAGAGGTAACGTACTTCACCATCGAGGAATGCCTGGAATTTATCCCAGTTAGGAGCCTTAGAGTCAAGCTGGAATGGATTCTTGCCCTGCTCTGCAAGACGTGGGTCGAAACGCCAGAGGTGCCAGTAACCACACTCTACAGCCTTAGCCTCTTCTGCCTGGCTCTTACCCA
>JAZLKQ010000491.1:0-2057 GCA_045597745.1 Bacteroidaceae bacterium
AGTGGGATTGCGGGCATAGAGGCGGTTGCCAAATACCTTGTTCTTCTGCTTGATGAGAGTCTTCTCCGGGATCGTGTTGGTTATGGCATTGTGTTCGTAGTAGATGGAAGCACCGTCCTTCTTGATCATCTCGGCGGTAAAGCTATGTATCTGTCCGTCGTCCTCGGCATGAAGGATAAGTCCGGGCAGACCGCAGAGTCGCCATGGACCGGCAGAGGATGGTATCTCCTCTGTGTAGTATGCCGTCCAATGCTTGCCATGAATGTATGTGGTGGCTGAATGGCAAAGGTATCCACAGACGGATAGAGTTTCATCCGTCAGTGTCCACCTTGGAGTAGTACGTTTTTCTCTTGCCTCATAGACATTGGGCAAGATGGCATCACGGACAGTAATCTGGTCTTCAGGATAGTTGGTCCATACCTCTGGCACGAAAGTATAGGATTCGTCATAGAGTATCTGTCTCAACTCGTCTGTTTCAATATAGTCTATACCCTCGTTGTCTTCCCGATACTTCCAGTATGGATAGCTACGGGTACAGCGTGTACCTACCTGTAGAGCCAGTTTCATCTGGTCGGTCACAGGCTTGCCATCAGCATCTGCCGTATGGCATTGGTAATTGTACATGACGAGCAAATGGCTCTGATCTATGCTGTCTTGGTGTAGTACGACGGCAAGATGACTGGCAATGAGATCGGAGATGTCTGCATAGGGATCGTCCTGTGCCATGGCGGACATGCCTGTCAGCAAGATGGCGATAATGGTGATTGTGCGTTTCATGTGCTTTTGTAGTTGTTCTACTCTCTATACACACGAAAGGACGAAAACTTAACTTGGCTTTAGCATGTTTTAACAGTTTTTTGCTGATTTTTGCCTACAGAGAAAAGAAGGATGTTAAGGTCATCCCCATTTGAGGTCATTTAAGGGTCATTTTGATAAAACGTACTTTTCTCACCTTCTCCTAAACTCCGAGCATACTATCGCTGTGGCAATGGCGACATTGAGCGAGTCGGTGGCTTGGCGTGTCGGTGGATAGTTGGGGATATATAGGCGCTCGGTGACACGGCTTGCTACCTCAGGAGATACGCCCTTGCCTTCGTTGCCCATGATGATGAGCCCCCTCTGCTGGAGGGGTTTGCTGTAGATGGTATCGCCATCGAGGAAGGTGCCGTATATGGGTGTGGCTACGGGAAGCGAGTCGAGCAGAGACACGAGGTCTACGTAGTGTACCTTGACACGTGCCATACCGCCCATGGTGGCCTGTACGGTCTTGGGATTGTATATGTCGGCTGTACCTGGAGAGCAGAATATATGTTCGATACCAAACCAGTCGCATACTCGTACTATGGTACCGAGATTGCCGGGATTTTGCACGCCATCGAGTGCAAGGCACAAGGTGGAGGTTATCAACGCTGATGGGTCTACATCGTATGTGGGCTGTCGTAGTACCGCCAGTACGCTTGTAGGATTGTCAAGAAAACTTATCTTGCGGAGCTCGTCCTCTGTCACCTCGTCGTACAGGAAAGCAAGTCTCCTCTCCTGCCCTCTCTGTGTCAAGGTATCAATGGTATTGCGGTTGGATGCCATCCACTGGGCTGTGGCGGCAAGGTATTGGCAGTCAAAGTAAGGCAGAAGGTCTGCAACGAGTTTGGTACCTTCTGCAACAAATACACCTTCTTCCTTGCGCTTCTTCTTGAGCTCAAGTCCACGTATATATTTTATCCTGTTTTTGCTTAACATACCACAAAAGTACAAATCATTTTCATAAAATGCCTTCTTTGCCAAGGAAATCTTGCTCAATTAGTCAAATATACGTACCTTTGAAGCATAATTGACGGAAATGAAGAGATTTATACATTATATATTAATAATACTGGCTCTTAGCATATCGTTCGTAAGTTGTTCGGTAGACAAGTACCTTGCAGACGGAGAATATCTCCTGAGAGACGTCAAGGTGAAGTCTGCTGACGTAGAGGCGACAAAGGGGTATTCGCTTGATGGGTATGTGAGGCAGACACCCAACTCCAACTGGTTTGGTGCAAAGGTGCCTCTCAAGATAT
>JAZLKQ010000492.1:0-2790 GCA_045597745.1 Bacteroidaceae bacterium
CAGTGCCGCGAGGCAGTAATGCGCATCAACCTGGTGTATGAGCCAAACGAGCCTGCTGAGCGCGGACATATCCCTACCGTTCGCAATGTATGGATGGAGAACGTAACATGCCAGAAGTCAAAGTACGGCATCCTTATCAACGGTCTTGACGACCAGGATCAGATATACAACATCAACGTCAAGAACTGCTCATTCAGCAACCTCTCTGCCAAGCCAGTAGAGATCACCGGCAAGAGCCACGATGTAAAGCTTGAGAACATCAGCGTCAACTGGTAAACACCTTTACGAAGAGTAGCCGACACACACACTGCCACCTCCTTCATGGCCAACCCTATCAAGACATACGTCATCACCCTCACCACGGTCGTAGTCCTTGCGTCCGTGGCGCTGGCGAGTTATGCCTATATGTCATATCAGGTTACCCCGATAAAGGAGTCGCGTCCGAAGTATTATCCTGATATAACATGGCCAGCCCATGACCAGCATGCAGATGCCCCTTTTGACTCCCTCATGGATGGCATAGACATCTCTTGCCATCAGGGGCGCATCATGTGGGAGGACATGCAGCGCGCCGGGAAACGTCCGCAGTTTGTATATGTCAGGGTGATGCGTAAGGGTGGAGGCTATGACGAGGCCTATGACGCCAATATACTTGGAGCGCGCCAGGCTGGCATCCCCGTGGGCACATACGTGTTCTACTCCACGGAACTCTCCGTGATGGAGCATTTCAATCGTTTCATATACATGGTCGATGCTTCAGAGCAGGATCTCATACCGATGATAGACATCGAGGAGGCGAGTATCTCCACTGCTGGCAGTCTGCATCTGCGTGACAGTGTACAGCTGCTGGCACACATGCTGGAGCAGTATTACGGGCGCAAACCTATGATATACAGCAATCAGCGTTTCTACGAGAAGCATCTTGTCCGCATCTTTGACAAGCATCCTCTGTGGATAGCCAATTACAGTCGCATGCCTCATCTGAGCACTGCAGATCGCAGTATCTACCTGTGGCAGCGTTCGGAGAGCGGTCATGTGCAGGGTGTCTGGACCTCTGTCGATATAGACTGTTTTGTCAATGGTCATACCGTCAGCGACTTGCTGTTGCACGGATCTTGACTTTCCATCGCTGCATTGGTAGTAATAAGAAAGAAAATCAGACAAGAATACCCAATTCTTTTCCAAAAAATATCGACCTGTACGGATGAACTTCTTTACGTAAATTGGACGTGAATTTAAACGTAAATTGGACGAAAATACTCATATTTGAAGGCATTTACGTCCAATTTACGGATACATTTTCGGCCATTTCCGTTAAAAAGTATCTCATGATACCATAATTCCTGAATTTTATCCGCACAGCTCGAAAAGTTTAGCTGAAATTGTATACAAAAAAAGCATCATAGTGTCATAGTAGAATGACGCTATGATGCTTTTTCTCTGTTACTTATTTTCTCTATACATTCTACAATATATGGACGGAGTTCTGGAAGGTCGTTTGTCAGGGTGTCCCACAATCCTTCTTTGCTTACCTGATATACAAGAGTATGTGTTGTAACCTGTCAAGGTCTCTAATCGCCTCTCTCATAAATCAATATTTTATCTCTGTTAGCTGATTCCACAGCAAAAGGCATTAGTGTACCATCCTCTACGAGATCTACATTTCTGCCAAGCATCTGTTGCAGGTGTTGTTGTATGCCAATAATGGTGAATAGTCCCACCCGTTGTTGAGAACGGTCATATTGTACCAGGATGTCAATATCGGAATCTTCTCGTTCCTCCCCACGGCTGAACGAACCAAACACCCATGCCTTCTTTATCGGCATAGTGTCAAAATATTCCTTTATAGGTTCAATGTATGGCTGACTCATATCTAAATGTATTATTTTCTGCTTGCAAATTTACAAAGAATTTGTGACATTCCAAAACTTTATTGTGATTTATTTGCAAGTATGAGAAATTATATGTAATTTTGCACTCAAACGTAAAACACTCAGCTTATGCCACTGACAGAATCACAGACGCGATACGTCAATTTCTATACCGACTTCGCTTTCAAGAAACTCTTTGGAACCGAAGCAAATAAGGATTTGCTGCTGTCCTTCCTCAACTCAAGGTTTGAAGGAAAAGAGCATTTTCTCGACATAACGTATCTCAACACGGAGCATCTCGGACTTACTGCAGCAGAGCGCCGTGCGGTGTTTGACGTGTATTGCGAAAACGAGAAGGGCGAGAAGATACTCATAGAGATGCAGAACGGTGAACAGACATTCTTCAAAGACCGTTCCATCTATTACTCCACGTTCCCCATACGAGAACAATCACAGAAGGGAAACAGTTGGAACTACGAACTAAAGAGTGTCTATACCATCTGCTTCCTGAACTTTACTTTCGACAAAAAGAACGAGGAGTTCAGCCACGAAGTGAAGCTAACGGATATTACAACAGGCGAGGTGTTCTACGACAAGCTGACCTATCTCTACCTTGAAATGCCAAAGTACCGTAAGAAGTTGCCACAGCTGAATACTCTCTACGATAAATGGCTCTATGCCATAAAGCACCTCGGTGAGTTGGACGAGCGTCCTGCGGAACTGAAGGAAGCGATATTCCAACGCCTCTTCGAGTTGGCTGAGATTGCAAAATATACCCCAAGCGAGCGTCAAGACTACGAGGAGAGTTTGAAGAATGCCCGTGACTGGTACAGTACTCTTTGGACGGCTGAGCAGAAAGGACTCACGCAAGGACGCGCAGAAGGACTCACGCAAGGTCGTGCGGAGGGTGTGCTGAAAG
>JAZLKQ010000493.1:0-3179 GCA_045597745.1 Bacteroidaceae bacterium
AATCGTGGTGGTGGTATCTGTGACGACTTCCCTCAGGACATCGTCGAGGCATTGACAAAGGATATTAACGACTAAATGCCGGTATAGCACACATATAGAGCATTCAGCCACAAGGCATAATACACATATCATATATATTATACATGAATTACTTATTGACCCTTCTTCTGACCCTTGTGTCACTATCAGCCTTTGCACAGCGAGGCAAGTGGAAATATGACTTTATCGTGCCGGACAACGGAGGATTTGTACAGGCCATACATGCAGCCAACAATCGTCCAGACAAGTCGAAGCGCTATCGTATATTCCTCCGTCCGAGCAACTACCGCATCAAGGGCGACGGCAATATCATCTCTACGGAGGAGAATGGCAAGCGCATAGAGTTTCCAAGCCCTATCACTACGCTTACTGCTCCTAATACATCTATCATCGGAGATGCCATGAATAGCGTGCAGATAGAGTCTTGCCCTCAGCATGAGGGTATCAGCATCACAAGTACACTTTACCTCAAGGGTGCAGACAGCACATATATACAGGATGTGGAGATATGGTCCAACTTCAAGAATGACCCTAACCTCTTCGCCAATCGTGCCGTAGCAGTCAACGAGAAGGGGTGTAAGGGCAATATCTTCAAGCATGTGGCGCTTAGAGGCACTCAAGATACATACTGGACCAACGATGGTGGCACATCATATCTCGAGGATTGTCAGATAATGGGTACGGTAGACTTTATCTGTGGTGGCGGAACTATATTCTTCAACCACTGTACACTTAAGCTCTTGCCTCGAGGCAATAGCAACTCACGCGATTGCATCACAGCACCATCTACTGCCGAAGGGCTCAAGTATGGATATGTCTTTAGCGATTGTTCTATAGTCGGACCAGATATGCAGGACGGACGCTATGTGCTCGGTCGCCCATGGAAGAATGCGCCAAAGGCTGTATTCCTCAATACTGTCATGAACGTCAAACCTGCGCCACATGGCTGGACAGACATGCCCGGCACACTTCCTGCACAGTTTGCTGAATACGAGAGCCTCGACTTCTACTATCGTCCGATAGATCTCAGCCAGCGCAAGACTATGTATAAGAATGCTGACGGGCAGGAGGTCAAGGTACCGTACCTCCCTGTTGTGAGTGCTGAGGAATCAGAGCAATACTCGCTTGTCAATGTATTCCCAGACTGGGAGCCAGAGCACAAGGCACAGCAGGTATGTCCACCTGTGCTCCATCTTGAAGGGCGTACCATCACTTGGGAGGACAATCCTGATGCAGGTTGCTACGTGGTATGTCGCGACCGCAAGATAGTCACATTCACCACAACATGCTCATATACCATACCTGCAGGTACTTACGAAGGCGCGTGCTATTCGGTACGTGCTGCCAACTGGTATGGCGGACTTGGTGAATATAGCAAGGAGGTTGTTTACCCTAACAGGAAGAAGTAAACGTACCTTATTGTTTGTAGATAGTCAAACGACGAACCAAAGGATTGCTACTATTTGTTGCAAGATATTGTACTTTTTCGCTTTAACGTTTGTTCGTTTTGTGAATAATAACTAATTTTGCAGCGGATTACGGTACTGGCATACGTACCCGATGAGAGGGCATGTGTGCAGTTTAATAGGGAATCAGGTGCAAGTCCTGGACAGTCCCGCTGCTGTGAGCGTCTTTTACCTCGCTGCATTACAATCCACTGATACCGCTGTATGGCGGTATTGGGAAGGAGCAGAGTGAGGAGGCGCAAGTCAGAAGACCTGCCGTACGTATACTAAATGTCTGCAGTTGCACTCGTGGGTTAGGCACTGTGGAGTAATGCTCGATTATAATGCATAATGCATAATTGGCTACGTAAGAGCTCTTCGGGGTTCGTTATGCATAATGCAAGAATGACAGATGGTAAAAAGGTATCTATTTGTTCGCATCATGATGATGACGGTACTTGTATGGTTTGCAGGTGCCGTGTTGTCGTATGCTCAGACGGAAGGCGGAGACGGTCAGAGATCATTCTATGCTGATAGCGTCCACTCAATAGGCGAGGTGGAGGTGTTTGGCAATCGTCCGCTTGCCACTGTACAGAAGTTGTCTGGAGTGGAACTGCAGTCGCTCTCCACCACCTCTATAGCAGATGCGCTCAAGTACTTTGCCGGTGTCCAGATAAAGGATTACGGCGGTCTGGGTGGTCTGAAGACTATAAATGTACGCTCGCTTGGTGCTCAGCATGTAGGTGTATATATAGACGGTATCCGTATAACTAATGCCCAAAACGGTACTGTGGACTTGGGAAAGTTCTCGTTGAGTACGCTGGAGTCGGTATCACTGTATAATGCCAACAAACTCGACAACTGCCAGTCACCATCGGAGTATGCCTCAGGTGCGACTGTGTATCTGCGTACCCGCCGTCCGCAGAAAGACTCGCTGACGGTGATGGGTCGATGGGAATCGTGGCATACATATATGGGCAAGGCAAATGTACAGTTCTGCCGGAAGGGATGGAGTGGATTTGTCGATGCGGAGCTGTTGGACTCTAAGGGTGACTATACGTTCAGATACCATTCGCAGTATGAGGACACTGTGGGCAGACGACGCAACTCTGACATAAGGTATGGCCGTATAGAGGGTGCACTGATGAAGGATGGCTTCACGTCACACATATATTATTATGACAGCGAGAGAGGATGCCCTGGAGGAATCGTACGCCGTCTTTCGGACAAGTATACCAACATAGGACGTGAGTGGGACCGTGACTTCTTTGTCCAGGCATCGTACCAGAAGGAGTGGGCAAGTCGTCATCGTGTCAAGTTCAATACCAAGTACAGCAATGAGTATCTGAGGTACTGCACAGACTATCCAGAGAACCAGAATACGGCAAAGGTGAACAATCATTACAATCAGAATGACGCATACGTTTCGGCGGCATACTGCTATATGCCCTTAGAGTGGCTGTCGGTCAATACGGGCTATGACGCTCGCATGTCATGGCTGGATGCCGACCTCAAGAAGTTCGACCTTGTGCGTCGTACAGACCAGAAGGCGGTACTGGCGGTACAGGCAGACTATCATGACCTGCAGCTGGCTGCATCGATGCTGTATCAGCACTACAAAGACCATGCTTCACTGCATGTGGGTGCTGCCGACCCGCTCGAGCGTTTCACTCCTTCTGTATCGCTCGGATATAC
>JAZLKQ010000494.1:0-5378 GCA_045597745.1 Bacteroidaceae bacterium
TGCTTCCAGTTGTGGTTGAGCCCCCATATCATATTGTTGAGAGGCTCTGCACCCATAGGTACCTTAGAGGTGAGCGACTTCTCTGACACCTTCATGAGTGTACCACCAAGCTGGAAGTTCTTTGAGAAGTCATACGTCCAGTTGACACCCAGCATCGTCTTACGCATAGTCGAGTACTCTGACTGGCTCTCGAGGCTGACACTCACGTTAGTACCTGCATCGATGATACTCTGGTTGATGATTGTCACACGACCGAGCGTATAGTCTACAGTATAGTCTGTACCCTCCGTCAAGGTCACGCCACCTGCGGTCACGACGACCGACCCCTGCGGTATGTTCATACTACCGAGGTCTATCTCACTACCCGACGAAGCCTTGTATTCTCCAGTAAGGGTAAACTTATTCTTCTCCGCTATCTGCTTTGCCACCGTCTTGGTGGAGTCATATAGGGCGTCATAACAATACTTGTCTGCTATGGCGTCGTCGCCTATCTGCTGTCTCAACCAGTCGCCGAAAGGCTCAACTACAGGGAAGAATATTCGACCAGTCGACGCATCTATCGTGTAGCCGTTGATGAAGTCAAACTTACCGTTAGGATTGGTCTTCATGTTGTCGTCGAGTCGGTCGAGATTCATCATCTTGAGCAGTGTGGTCTGCTTAAATCTCTCCTCCGGAATGTACGACAATGCAACACCTGTAGTATCGCACAAATACTTGATGTCAAGCTTAAACTTGGTGTTCTGCACCGACTGGGCATTGAGCGAATATACGTTCTTCATCATCAGATCCCAGTTACCTATCTTAGGCGAATTGCTGGTGTTTTTCAGCAACTTAACGAAGAGTGCAAGCTCATTGTCCTTAAGGTCTGCCGAAAACTCACCTACCTGATAAGTCTGTCCGCCGTATGTGTATTCGTATGCGATGGCAAGTATCTGGTTGGTCTGCAATGTAGACTTGAGCGACACATATCCAAGATACTTGTTGACTGTATATTCCGAACTGCTCAGCAGACGTGCATTCTCTATCTTCTCGTAGTCGACACCACCGTCGAGAAATCCGTCGAGCACCGCACTTGTCTTGTCTATATGGCGTGCCTCACTATAGGTAGATACCATAGTGTTGTAGAGATCATTAGACGAGTTCTGAGGCTGGGCTGTGCCACTACCAGACCATATCGGATTGCTAATCTTGTCTCGTTCGGCAATGTCCACAAAGCCGATGATGTCACGAGTATTCTCCGTCATGCCGCTGGTGTTAGTAACCCATATCTCCACTCGATTGATGGTCACGCCGGAAGTAATGGTTGGCAATGTAGAACAAGCCTTATTGTATGTGTCACGGAAGTACTGAGAGAGGAAGAAGTGGCGGTTTTCGTCATAGTTGTACGCCTGTATCTCAAAGGTAGACAACTGTGAGCCACCCTGCGAAGACACGCTCTTGGACTGTGACTTCTTCTGGCTGACAACAGTCTGCAGATTGAGTTTTCCAAACTGGAGGTCTGTACGAATACCAAACAACGAAGAAGAACCTCTGACGAGAGAGTTGTTGGATGGGAACGTGACGTTACCAGCCTCGAGAAGCTTGATAATCTCGTCCTCCTTGCCTTCATAGCTGAGTTTGAGGTTCTTAGAGTCGAAGTCAAAGGTCGCATCAGTATTGTAATTGATGTTGAAGTTCATCTTGTCACCGACCTTTGCATTGACACTCAGGTTGATCTTCTCATCAAAGTCAAAGCCTGTCGTCTTGCGGTTGCGCTCTGACAGAGAGGGGTTGTCGATGTACTTGTAGTTGTAACCAAACTTGAGTTCGGCGCTTCCTTGTGTCTTGATGCGCACACCACCAGGACCAAATATCTTCTCGGCTGGACCGAGGTCAAACTTCATGTCGGTGAAGTCAAACTTGTCTTTACCCTTAGATACAAACAATGAGTCGTTGCGCTGCTTAAAGTAGTCGTGCATTGCATTGCGCTCCGTCCACTCCATATACTCCTGAGGAGTCATGAGATATGGTGCGCTCAGGAAGTTGTCGCCGAGCTTCGTACCTACCTTGTAGTAACCAGTCTTCTCATCGTATTCGCCTGCTTCTGGCTTGAGATTTTCAGGATCTTCGAGGTCGAAAGAGTACTTCTCCGGACGCTCATCATTAGCATAGTCAGTCTTCTTGACCTTGACACGAGGCACGGTATCTACTGGCGCTTCCTGTGCATCGACCACCTGTGACTCCGCCTCCGACGTTTGGGCGGTTTCGGCATCACCATATACAAACAACCGAGTGCCATTGCCTATTGCGGCAATAGCACTTACGCTAATCATAGCCAGTAATGTATATAATATCTTCCGAAACTTATTCACCACTTAATTCATAATGCTTAATTGATAATGCAAAATGCATAATGCATAATGCACAATTAATTGTTGCTGACCAACGACCTGCAGCCCTCCGACACCCTGTCGTCTGGAGGCCGTACCGTGTCATTACTTTCCGCTGAGCATTCTCAGCCCCATCTTGATCACCTGCTCCACTCTTGCGTCAGGCTGCTCCTTGAGTATGCTCTTGACTGCCTTAGACGCTGGGGCTGGTGGATAACCAAGCATCTTCAATGCCTCAACAGCCTCATTGTACACCTCTGTATTGACAGGTGCCGAAGCCGTATCGCCCGTACTGAGAGAAGTCGAAGATATGCCAAGCGTGGACACCTTGTCCTTCAGCTCCACTATGATACGTTGGGCGGTCTTGAGTCCAAGTCCCTTTACCGTCTTGAGCATCTTGTCGTTGCCATCCTGTATGATGCCACATAGTTCGGATGGTGAGTATGCAGACAATATGGTACGAGCGGTATTGCCTCCAATGCCACTCACGCCAATGAGAAGAAGAAATAATGCACGCTCGTCTTTTGTCGCAAAACCAAAGAGTGTCCAGGCATCCTCACGTATTGCTTCGTGGACGTAGAGTCTGACCTCACCCTTACCCTGTATTGCCGAATATGTATTGAGCGATATATTGAGCATATACCCCACTCCGCCACACTCCACAGTTGCTGTAGTTGGTGTGACTTCGTCAAGTATGCCTCTTACGTATTCTATCATCTTGTAATTATAACGTATTCTTTGCTTTATTATTGTGCAAATATAATGCTTTTAAGCGAAGTAATGGGCATGAATGAGCAAGAAAGTACAAAACAAATGTTGACGTGCGGCCAACACATGTGAATACATACGTTCGATTAAGCTTCGACATACGTATGATCAAGCTTCAACATACGTATGATCAAGCCTCGACATACGTATGACTAAACTTCAACATACGTATGATCAAGCCTCAACATACGGTCGTTGTATACAGACATTCAAAAACATCCTCTTGTGACGTGACTTTTACATTCTACGATTCTATATTTCCGTATACAAAAATTCCTGCAGAAGAGCATTGCTGCTCAACTGCAGGAATCATTGTTGTCGACCTGATTGTATACCTGTTATCACTTTACTTCAAACTTTCTGCCGCCTGTATGACCGCCAAAGTCTGGAGAGTATGTACATTCGACCGAAGCCTTTCCTGACTGATATAGTCCCTTGCGTGTCACATAGAAGTCAAGATCGACTGTTGATGTTCCCTTCATAAATCGCTCGAAGAACATCGTTGTCTTTGAGTCCTTCACCTCAAGATACCCCCAACGTGCTCCCATATTCTGGTATCCGGAGAGAGAACGTAACGGTTCGAAACATGCAGGATATTCAGACTCTATGCCGACGAAGTCCATGTCGCGGTCTGCCTTTACAATATGACGTACACGAACCTTGTCACCTATACGCAACACCTGAGAGTCAAGACTGTCGAGTGCCAACCACGCGATCTTTCCATCCGCACCTTTTCGTTCGACATATATCTTGCGGTCTATCTGAAGTTCGCCTGTAGTATATCTCTGCAGACGGTCTATGTCCTCCATAAATTCTGCCCGAGCATATCCCCATGACACAGAAGATATCTGCGAAGCATCTGGATTGTCATTGGCGTCAAGTTGCAACGTCAATGTAGATGCAGATATGACGTCCTTGTCTACATCAGCATTCATCTGACCAAGATGCTGAGAGAGATTGTCCTCAGACATGCTCACCATATCATGACGAATATACTTAGATGGCGTAAGGGTTATTGCGCTGCCATTGATACTCATCGAAGGCAAATGTTCGGTACCCTTGGCTGTAATGTCTGGCGAAAGACTCAGCAACATATCTGCTACGCTAATTGCATTAAGAGAACTTTCCCAAACGTGAGTTTGCTTCTGACGGAGCAACCACATCTGCATGTCAAGCAAATACTTGCGGTCCTCTTCATCATTGAGGTCAAGACAACGCATTGCCTCTATCTGTGTCGGTATACGATAGTCACACCATGAATAGTACGCATTGTCTGAAGCAAAATATCTGCCGAGTCCCGGCTTCATTACGGTATACTGCTTGACTGACTTGCGGAAAGCAGCAGCTGCACTATGCCTGCCTTCCATAGCAAAGAGTCTTGACGCTGCTGCTCGACCATAAATCGTAAGGGACTTGATATCCTTTTCGAGTGCATCAAGATAAGTCTGCTTCATCTCCGCAATATCAGTCTTTGTATTTGGAGCAAGGCTTGCCATCATCATGAGATATTCGATGGAAGTATTTCCTGGAGAGAGATGTCCGTTATTCTTCTTCCTCTCTTCGAAAGACTTCTTCTCCTCTTTTGTGAGATAGTCCATAGCCTTGTTGCGCATACGGAGTATATCGCTCTTCTTGAATGTACAACTATTGCGGTCCATATACAGGAGCAAGTCTGTCAGATGGTCTGCTACGCTCAGCGTAATGTAATAGCTGCCGTCCATACCCTTGAACCAAGGGAATGATCCGTCTGAGAGCTGAAGTGACTTGAGCTTAGAGTAAGCCTTATTGGCAATGCTGTCCGCCCTGCTTGAGTCGAAGCGGTCGAGTTCTCCGTTCAGACGTTTTGCTATGTCCATCATGACCACATTGCTGTACAATGCAGAAGAATAGCAAGGGGCATTATCATACTTAGGCAACTGGGTAGCATGAAGCGAAGCGAACACTGTCCATGCAGGATGGGCGGTGTACTCGATATGTAGCGAGCGATCCGTAGCTGTATTGCTGCCACCATTGAAGAGTGAAGACATATCCACAGTCTTTTCACCACGTCCATCAATATAGAACGGCACTGTCTCCACTACATGCTCACGAGTGCTTATTACTGGCATAAGATTACGTTCACCATCAGAGTTGGTGCCGTCTGTAGCAACAATCTCACATACGAGGTCTGCATCATTCATCGGCACGTCAAAATCGAATGTAACAGATGTAGTTGCACCTGCTCCAGCTTCGAACTTCTGT
>JAZLKQ010000495.1:0-3742 GCA_045597745.1 Bacteroidaceae bacterium
GTCTGGCATGGGTTCTGCTCCAATAGTAGCGGCTGCCGCACAGACAAAGAATCCCGTACGTCAGGCACTCGTACTCTCATCAGGAGCATTCTGGGACACAGCGGTCATCTGTACTGTAACAGGACTCGTCATCGTCAGCAGCATACTTGCCTCTGGTGGCAGTATTGACATTCACGATGAAGGGCATCTTACTATCAAGGCATTTGAAACCATACCATACATTGGCGCACCATTGTTGACATTCGGCATCATAACATTTGCATTCAGTACGATACTTGGCTGGGGATATTATGGTGAACGTGCCGTTGAGTATCTTGGTGGCAAGAAGCTTATCAAGCCATACCGGGTGCTATGGGTATTGCTCGTTGTGGTAGGAAGTACAGTGAGCCTCAACTCTGTATGGAACTTTGCTGACATCATGAATGCACTCATGGCTGTGCCAAACCTCGTATCTCTTCTTCTCCTATCTGGCGTAATAGCACGTGAGACGCAGCACTACCTATGGGATAAACACCTCGATGAAGAGATGGAGGAAGAAGGCAACAATAATCAAGATATAAACACCAAGTAGATATACAAACTCATGATACACGACCTATGTATTATCATGTTGACAGCAGGTATCACAAGCTTGCTGTTCAAACTATTCAAGCAACCTGTCGTACTTGGATATATAGTTGCTGGTATGCTCATTGGTCCACATCTTTGTGGAGAAGCATGGATCAGCGACGAAGAGAGTGCCAGCACATGGGGAGAGATTGGCGTACTCTTTCTCCTCTTCTCGCTTGGGCTCGAGTTTAGCGTCAAGAAGCTGCTTGCCGTAGGTAGTCAAGCCATCATAGCTGCAGGATTTATTGTGGTCGGCATGATGGGACTGGGATACTTCACTGGTTATCTGCTTGACTGGGACAACATGAACTCCATTTTCCTCGGAGGTATGCTATGCATGTCATCCACAACAATAGTATTCAAGGCAATCGACGACGCAGGAATGCGCAATCACAAGTTTGCCAAGGTATGCCTCGCAATACTCATCATTGAGGACCTTATAGCAGTCGTGCTGATGGTATTGCTCTCGTCAATAGCACTCAAAAACTCATTCGAAGGACGAGAGATGGCAATGCAGATATTCAAACTGGTCGGATTCCTCATCGTGGCATTCATAGCAGGTATAGCCATTATACCAACATTCTTCAAGAAGTTTAAGAAACATCTCAACGAAGAGACGCTTACAATATTCTCCATAGGACTATGCCTCGGCATGGTACTCCTCGCATTGTGGTCAGACTTCAGCAGCGCCCTCGGAGCATTCGTCATGGGTAGCATACTCGCAGAGACACTCGAGGCTGAACGAATCGAGCGATATATACAGCCTATCAAGAACATCTTTGGAAGCGTATTCTTCGTATCCGTCGGTATGCTCATCGACCCAGCCCTGCTCGTCCAGTATTGGTTACCTATACTCATCTTTACCGTAGTAGTCATAGCAGGACAGATCGTGTTTGGATCATTAGGTACGCTCATATCTGGACAGACTCTCAAGGTATCGCTGCAGACAGGATTCTCCCTCGTGCAAATAGGAGAGTTCGCCTTTATTATCGCCGGCTTAGGACAAAAACTCGGTGTGACAGACAAGTCCCTCTACCCTATCGTAGTAGCGGTATCTGTCATCACAACCTTCCTCACACCATATATCATGAAGTTGGCATACCCTACCATTGACTTGCTCAATGCCCATCTGCCAAAGGGTCTGCTTTCTCTCATCAATTCATATTCCGAGGCACGCAACACTAAGACCACGAAGACACTATGGCTGACCGAAGTCATAAAGATGGCATACGACAAAGCAATACACATACCTTGGTTGCGCAAGATGCTGTACCCACTCGTACAGAAGTTCTCTGACAATCTCTATGCACGAGAAAAACATGCGGAATCCAGACGCTCACTCATGCGCAATGACGAGCAATCCCTACTCTCGCTCGATGTGCATATATCCGAATTTGAGATAAAGCATGACTCCACATTCTGTGGAAAGACTCTTCGTGACCTCAATATCCGAAGCATAGCAGGAGTAAATGTCGTAGGCATCAGACGAGGCGAAATCAATATCAATATCCCAGGAGGCGAACGCCATGTATATCCTGGTGACACCATCATCGTAGCAGGTAGTGACGAACAGATGGTAATGTTTCAGCAGATGCTGGATGACAGCATAGTCAACAATGACTCTAAGTCCAGCGAAATGCCTCAGTCATCCAACAAGATTATACTTGACAACATGCACATCACTCCAGACTCACCCCTCGTTGGCAAGACCATCATGGACTCCGGTATACGCGAGAGAGCACATTGTATCGTCATGGGTGTCGTACGACCTATGGAAGACATATACATGAATCCTGACCCATCCCTTACCTTCCTGCCTGGGGATATTGTAATTATGGCTGGCGAAAGGGATAGTATCAGAGCATTCAAGAAGTCGTAACAATCATTTGTACGTATTCCATACTAAGCAAATAACATCTGCCGTAGGATGATACCATGATCACCTTTTTGCAGACATACAAATGTAGATTGCCCTCGAAATGTTATTCATTAACATCCCGAGGGCAATTTCTGTTAATCTGTATAAACGTCATCACGACATATCAGCTACTAATATATCTACATGTATGTCTGCAGGTGTCATATAATGACAACCGACACGCCTATATTGATGTCGTATCTATAGATACCATATATCAATTACTGGAAATATATGTCAACATAGTCAGTACAATGATCTGCAGGATTTTCCATCTGTTGCATACGCCAGTACTTGCGGTTCTCTGTACGGGCAAAGTCATACTCACCATCACGTACCACCTCTTCACCATTATTAATATGATACACCTTAGTACGAATGGAACCTTTGAACTTGAGGTGATATGGGTCTGAATATGTTATCACGCCATCTATATACAGATAGTCATTCACATTACCAGGTTCATCACCGCCAAGCTGTTTTCCATGTATCTCATATTCACCATTAGAGTTTGCAGCAGATATAGTACATGAGCCAAACTTCTTCCAACTGAGCCACTGCAACGAGAGCATGTGCTTGCCGACAATACGAGGAGTTGAGGACACAGGTTTTCTTACCGCTGTTGACACTCTTGACCTTGAAGCCGGTTTACGAGTCTGAGCCTGTACATGGCCTGCCATCAACGCAATACAAACAAAAACAAATGTTTTGATTATATTCTTCATATTAAAAATCCTTGTTTATGAATGTTTATTCTAGATTAATAATGATTTGAACCTACCCTATTTCAGTCTAACCTGACTCTTGTGTACATATCCGATAGTACCACGATAGTTGACCTTGTACCAGTTGCCAGACGTAGAGATATATTTGGCTCCACCACCACCATTGACCAATTCGCCGGTAATCTGCGAACTTGTACTTGCTGCTCTACGAATATTAGTATATCCGTCACTCGCTACAGAGTAAACCATACGGCTGGCACTGGACTGAGCAGAACTGCTACTTGACAGTCTCACCTGACTCTTGTGCACATATCCAATGATGCCATTGTAGTTGATCTTGTACCAGCTGCCAGAAGTGCGCATATACAGAGCTGAGCCACCACCATTAGGCAGTTCGCCTATGATGCGAGAGTTGGTACTATTAGCACTACGGATGTTGGTATATCCGTCACTTGCTACAGAATAAACATAAGACTGAGCAAATGTTACT
>JAZLKQ010000496.1:0-15362 GCA_045597745.1 Bacteroidaceae bacterium
CTCCTGCTCCAAGGACGACAGCCAGTACATCCCCATTGACAACCTCGAGTACTATCACAACCATATAATATGTCACCGTGGGTACTGGAGAGAGCACAACCTGCCGACCAACTCAATAGCAGCATTGAAGGAAGCACTCCAACATGACTATTATGGTATAGAGTGTGATGTACACCAGACTTTGGACGGGCAGATAGTAGTGTGTCATGATGCGTCATACGGAGGTCTGAGCATAGCTAACAACAACTATGAGACATTAGCAGAGCATAAGATGTCCAATGGTGAAGGAATACCTCTGCTTAACGAGTTTTTGGAACTGCTGAAAGAGTCTAATAGCAAGTCAAAGCTATTCATAGAGATTAAGGCTGGGAAAACGAAAGAAATTGTCAAGACTATCGAAAGCCACAACCTTGGAGACAGATACAATATCAGCTCGAAGCATATCAATACATGCAAGACTCTGGTATCGATGGGGTATGGCAAGACAACCTCATACATTAGCGGCAGCCTGACACCAGAAGAACTTGCAGCTCTTGGTATAGGTGGCATGTCCAACAGCAGTGCTACATACAAGGCACATCCAGACTATATAGACCGATGCAAGGCACTCGGCATTAGGTGCTCAGTATGGACGATCAATGACAGAAACAGTATCATAAGATATGCCAACGAAGGATATCTGGTAACTACTGACTATCCTTATCTAATAAAATAAGGTAACAGTACAAAATCCATTGGCTGTGCCATCAGCATACTCCTCTCATAAAGTAGAGGAGAAGCGGAATGGGAGCTTCGCAATGCCTCCCCCTACTTTAGGGGGAGAGTTGACATCCGTACATCAAGCGTATGACGAGCTTGCGTCGAGCGTATGACGAGCTCGCGTCGAGCGTATGACGAGCTTGCGTCAAGCGTATGATAACACATAGACATGCGTTAGTCGCTACAATGTGCACATATACATTATATTGCCATAATAAGTAATTGAACCTCCCCCAGCCTCTCACAACCTGAGGGGAAACCTAATATACATAGGAGTCTATTGGAGGAATAAACAAGAATAAGGAAGCATGAAAGAGATGACTCTCCATGAGATACAGAGTATGAGTCTTGAGATCCTTAAGGACATACACAGATTCTGCATCAAACATGACATCACGTATACCCTGTTTGGAGGTACAATGATTGGCGCCATACGTCACAGGGGATTCATACCATGGGATGACGACATTGACATTGCAATGCCAAGACCAGACTACGAGAGATTCTTGCGTACATACGAGAGCAAGAATGGATACAAGCTTATTGCCGCTGACCAGCCAAATAGCTACATAGCATTCTCAAGGGTATGTGACATGACAAAGACAAGGGTTGTAAACCGTATACTACCATGGAGCAAGGTAGAGACAGGTATATGGATTGATGTATTTCCGCTCGATGGAGCTCCTGATGACAAGGACGAAGCCAAGACATATATTGACACTCTTGTCAAAGAGTGGAAAAAGTGTTGCGCTATACGTTCCTCGTATGCAAGATACAACGATGTACATGGAATGTCAAAGTTAGTTAAGCTCTTCATCAAGAAAGTCATACGTCATATACCTGGCAATGACATCTACACTCTGAATCATAAGTATATACAGCACTGCCAGTCTATCGCATGGGGTAGCACAAGACACTTCGCCAATCTATCGTATATGGGATATGGCATGAAAGAATACTTATGCACAGAAGACATGGAGAGCATGATACTTGTGCCTTATGAGGACACAGAGTTTTACGTATGCAGAGGATATGATCATCTGATGAGAATGAAATATGGAGACTATATGCAACTGCCACCAAAGAATATGCAGACCTCCAATCATGAACTGGTAAAATATTATTGGGTATGAAAGAGATGACATTGCAAGACATTCAGTCTGTAAGTCTTGATATACTGAAAGATGTTCATAATTATTGTATAGCCCATGACATCAAGTACACGCTCTTTGGGGGTACTATGATTGGCGCAATACGCCACAAGGGATTCATACCATGGGACGATGATATAGACGTCGCTATGCCACGTCCGGACTACGAGAGATTTATCAACGAATACGTGTCAGAAAGAGGATATGAGCTGATCTGCGAGGAAAAGGGAAACAGTCTTTTGGCATTTGCAAGGATTGTCGACAAGGAGAGAACGATAGTCAAGGCATCACTCCCATGGACAAACCAGACAACGGGAGTCTGCATAGATGTATTCCCGCTGGATGGTGCTCCTGATGACAAGGACGAAGCAAAAAGATATATCTCATCTCTACGAAGATATTGGACATACGCTAAGCTGAGCAGAGTAGCTCTCCGACATCTATCTGACTACAAGTCCGTAAAGACAAAGATGAATATCTTGGTACGCAAGATATTGTTTCGCAACCCTATATGCCGAAACATCAACTGGACCAGACTCTATTCGGACAAGTGCAAACAGATACCATACGGTAGCACAAGACACTTTGCCAATGTGTCATTTATGGAATATGGCATGAAAGAGTACCAGGAGACAGCAGACTTCGAGACTACGGTATTGGTGGATTTCGAGGATGAAAAGTTTTGCGTATGCAATGGTTACGACCACCTTATGCGTGTCAAATATGGTGACTATATGCAACTGCCACCCGAAAAGGACCGCATCTATAAGCATGGAGGTTCGAAGTACTACTGGAAATAAACAACCACATGAGCATCATCAACACACTTCGCAAGATATCCAACAGAGTACTAAGCAACGTATCTTATCCTATAGCATACACGCTTGCAGGCAGTAAGAGCCTGAAGAAGAATAAGTACTTCTGCATAAGCATGACAGGCAATAGCTATGGAGACAACATCAAGAGCTTGTCTGACTATATTAGCGAGCATGATAAAGATGCAGAGATCGTCTGGGCATTCTCATCTGGCTTTATCGACAAGTCTGGATGCAAGCACAAGTCTGTAACACTGTACAGCATAGAGTATTACAAGGAGATGCTCACGTCCAAGTATATACTGAGCAATGCACGTCTCAACCATCGTATGTTTCATAAGCGCAAGGGACAGATATATCTACAGACATGGCATGGTACTGCTCTCAAACGAATAGGACTTGACGCCCGAACTCAGAGAAGCTGGTGGAACAAGCTGATTATGCCTCCATTGTTAGAGCACGATGTCCGTCATACTGATATCATGTTGTCAGGCTCTCGATTTATGACCAACATCTATAGAGATAAGTTTGGCTTCCAAGGCGACATGTGGGAGATCGGCACACCACGCAACGATATCTTCTTCGAGGAGCATCCAGAGATCATAGAGAAGGTACATCAGTACTACGACATACCTGATGACAAGAGTATCATACTGTATGCACCTACATTCAGGTCTGACGGTTCGTTACAGTATTACGATATCGATGCGCAACGCCTAAAGTCCAAGCTTGAGCAATGTACAGGAAAAGAATATGTATTCTTGGCAAGGCTTCATCCTAACATTGCCTATAGGGAGGCTGAACTAAAGAGTATGTTCCCTAAAGATACCATATACGCGTCAAGCTATCCTGACATGCAGGAACTACTATATGCCACAGACATATTAGTGACCGACTATAGTTCCTCCATGTTTGACTTCATGTATACAGGACGACCAGTCATCATGTACACACCTGACTGGAATGTATACGACCGTGGATTCTACTTCAAGAAGGAGGAATTGCCCTTCTCCATTATCCTAGACAACAACGGCATAGACTCAAGCGTCCAGCATATATGTAGCAATAACTACAAGGTACAGATGGAGTATTTCCTCCACAAGATAGGATCTAAGGAGAAGGGAAATGCCGCAGAAGAAACAATTAATAGACTAAAGTGCTATGGCAAATAAAATACCTGTAATAAATATCAGGAATAAGAAGCTCTCAGTATTTCTGGTTGTACAATATCTGATATTCCTCTTTATATATCAGATAGCGCCAAAGAATATCATGCAATTGGTATATGTATCAGAGATACTCTTGTTCTCTTACATATTTATCACTAAGATACCAACTCTCAAGCATATCATCAAGAAGGGTGACATTGTCGCCAACCTGCCGAGGCTCTTATTGTATTTCACTATAATATCGGCGGTATATCTCATACTGTCATACAATGACCTATCTGGCATGTGGGACCTGGAGGATCTCCCATTTGACAAATCGTACGTTCCAAGACACTTTATGATTGTGATAGAGTTGTTCTTGCCAATTGGACTGGGATATATGATGTATAAGACTGATATATTGTATCGTATAAAGAACATATATCTTATCTTCTTCTTAATCATCACGTATGCGCTTAGATATCTGAATATTAATCCCCTGCCATATACGGGGCTATTTGTAGCCGCATTGACACTATTAGCATTTCAGACCAAGAAGCCATGGCTAATAGTGCTTACATTTCTGGCACTGCCAAGCCACTCAGCATACTTAATGGGAACAATGTTTATCTGTGTTCTCACTTACTTCCGAAATCGAATCGTCTCTTGGTTCAAGGTAGAGACCACATTCAGGATGTACCTCCTCATCATGCTAATAGTTTTTGCTTTCGCCATATTTGCATCAGAGCTATATAGCATCATATCAAGGGACGAAAACAGTCTATGGCGTCTTATGGTATGGCAGAACGAGATAAACAGCTTAGGCAATACATACTATACTGGTGTCGGATTTGGTACAGCGTATGTAACTCCTCACATATACTACGAAGTTAACAATCCTAACATGTATCTTGATGCAGAAGATGGGTCTGTATACGACAGATTGTTTATAGTAGCTAACCACAACTCTTTCCTGAACATGTTTTATAGAATGGGATTGCTTGGAGGCTTCCTGTTTATAGCCATTTATATACAGATCATCAGATGGGCGCTATGTCTATACTCAAAAGCCCGCGAATACATAAAGCCATATATATGGTGCGCATTCTGCGGTTTTATGTATCAGACCATCGTCATACTACTTAATCCAGGATTAGAGATGATGCAGTTTGCCATGAACTTCTGTCTTGCAGTTGCCATCTTGATTGCAGTATTGCTAAGAGCCCAGATTGAGGTGATAATGGATAGACAATGAAGAGAGCGTTATTTATATCATTATTGCTTACGTATAGCATAATATGCGGAGCTATTGACTTTACTGGTACCAATCAGGTATACACTGTCGACACTCCATACCATCTGGGAGGGAAGACCATTTCTCTTGGCAAAGGATCGACTATAATCATGAAGAAAGCCGGAGCGCTCAACTCCTGCACCCTAATCATGAAGGAAGGTTCGAGCATCAATGCTGAAGGTCGTGGCGTATCCAAAGACCTAAACATCTGTGTCGAAGGCAGTAATGTCAACATCAGTGGGCTAACATGGGACAATAGGACTAAAAACTGCCTGCTGTCTTACGGCAACTGCAACAATATACATATATCCAGATGCAGTATCTCTGCAACGGAAAAGAACTGCATAAAGATTGTTACGGACAATCTAAAAGGTGTCGCAAGCTATATAAAGATAGAGGATACATCATTCTCTTTCAACAGGATGGGCATCGAACTACAGAATCATAACAACAATGATTACAAGATAGACGGTGTTGAAATAAAGCATTGTACATTTACAATGGCTTCGTCCAACAAACAGTTGGGATATGGTGTATCCTTGTCTGGATATGGGATGAACGCTATCGTCGAGGGCTGCACGTTCATCAGAGTAAATACTGGCATTGAGATAGTCGGCTTCAAAAATGTAGACATAAGCAACAACTCATTCACTGACAACATAGACTGCATAATACGAAGTTCCAACACAAGGAGAATGAGTGATATTAGTATAACTAACAATAAAGCAAGCTCTCCAAAAGCAAAACTACGTCTTTTCAATACCGAAAATTCTACATTGTCAAACAATACACTCCACATTGACTGCATCGAAATCAAAGGATGCCAGAAGATAAGTGTGTCAGACAACAGCCTTACTTGTTATGGTCATTATGCTGTCATATTGGACGGAGACAAGAATGAGACGAAAGACAATATCATCAATGACAATGACATCTCTCATAAGGGCAACAGGTGGGCTACTATAAGATGTTATGGCGCCAAGTGCAAGAACAACAGGTCTTACAACAACAAGATTGACATAAACAAGAAGTCCGGCAAATCTTTTGACCAAATAAACGGAGCGTCTTCTAATAATCTAAAGTAATGGAAAGAGTCACAATCGAACAGGCACATTCACTCCTGTTAGACATAGCCAAAGAGTTTCACAAGATATGTGTGAAGCACAATATACCATACTATATGTTAGGTGGTACTATGCTCGGCGCTATCAGGCATAAGGGATTCATACCATGGGACGACGATATGGACTTTGGCATACCACGCAAGTACTATAAGCAGTTTTGCGATGCAGCTTGCGCAGAACTGCCAGCACGATACAAGATGCTGACAGTCGACAACTCTGCATACGCTGTACTTGGCATAGGCAAGTTGTCAGATTCTCATACATGGCTCAAGGAGATCTATTCGGTCAAAACAGATGAGAAGCTCGGTATCAATGTCGATGTATTCCCACTTGACTATACAGACAGCCGCATAGACATGTTTTCGGTCAACCAGAAAGCAAGGCTGTTATTTAAGTTCCAGAAACTGCTCTTTATGGATGCTGCCAACAGGTCTTTCGCCAAGCGCGTCATAGCTAACATCTGCCAGGCACTGTTTCGCATCAAGCCTACAACGATACCGAGGCACATCGACAAACTGATGCTCAACCGTGACATCAAGCCAACGATGATTGCAAACATATTTGGCGCATGGGCTATGAAAGAGACTGTCAGCATAGAGATTATGGGCACTCCGACACTTTACACATTTGAGGATACGGCTTTCTATGGACCACAATGTCATGACAAGTACCTGAGTCAACTGTATGGTGACTACATGCAGCTGCCACCTAAGGACAAAAGACATATCCATAACGAGGATATCTTCTTCTTAAATAAATAGAACTGATATTGAATGAGCAACAAATCAAGAATACTATTTGCACTACACATGCCACCACCTGTACATGGGGCGGCTATGGTTGGCAAATATATCGCAGACAGTCATATCGTAAATAGCAGATTCGATTGCAAGTTCATCAATATAGCTACAGCAACAGATTTAGAGGACATAGGTAAGTTGAGTATAAGGAAGCTTACCGATGTGTTCGCTCTAATCAAAAGACTGAAATCTACTATTGCAGAGTTTCATCCAGACCTCATATACTATACGCCTAATGCCTCGGGAATGGCATTTTATAAGGACTGGTTAGTCGTTAATGAACTCAAGAATACTGGATGCAAGATTGTAGTGCACTTTCATAACAAAGGAGTTGCATCGCATCAATCCTGTATAATTAATCGCCTGTTATACAAGTCTTTCTTTCGCAATCTCAAAGTAATATTATTGGCAGACAATCTCTACGAAGATGTTAAGACATTCGTTAATAGGTCGGACGTTCAGATATGCGAAAATGGTATTCCTGACACAAAGATAGACTTCTCTCATGCACGGGCTGAAGATAAGAGCAAAGCTATACATTTGCTCTACCTCTCCAACATGATGAGGGAGAAAGGGGTATACGAGTTGCTGGAAGCATGTGCAGATCTTGTAAGGCGTAAGGTAAAGTTCCATTGCGATTTTGTAGGAGGATGGAAAGATATCACGGAGACAGACTTCAGCAATAGGGTAAGCCTCTTAGGGCTGAACGAATATATTACTGCGCATGGTGCAAAATACGGACAGGACAAGGAATCATACTTCAACAAAGCTGAAGCAATGGTATTTCCCACATACTATCACAACGAATGCTTCCCTTTAGTCCTGCTTGAAGGCATGATGCATGGCATCGCATGTATATCAACGACGGAAGCTGGCATTCCTGGCATTATACAAGAAGGACGTACAGGAATAATGGTAAATAGAGAATCGTCAACGGAGCTGGCTGACGCTATACAATCACTATATGCAGACAGGTCGCTCTGCTACTCAATGGGCGAAGCTGGAAGAAAGAGATATGAGGAGAATTTCACTCTCAAAGCATTTGAACATCGATTTGTGAAATGCCTTGAACGTATCATTTTTGATTCAAGCAACTAAGTTCATCCACTCCCCACCCCCACAACATCCATGTCCATATCCTCATCATTACACAAGTTCAGGTCATTCGGAGGACTGAAGCTGTTGAGGCAGGACAGGAAGATATTGGAATATTAGCTCACTACTCACCTTTTGCATCTTATTTTATGAATATTTTATACACATACGGATAGCAAATTATTCATAAAATAAGACATTTCCCTTAATTTGCTGAGGTATTTTTTGTACTTTTGCACCCAAATAACAAGGGACATCCTATGAAACAGATACTCATTGCAAGAGAAAACGAATGCGAACAGCTAAGAGCAAGTATGCAGTCAAATCAGTCGGAGTTTGTTACTGTATGCGGAAGAAGACGTGTCGGCAAGACTTACCTTGTAGAATACTTCTTTGACAGGACATACGACTTCTCCTACGTAGGAGGGCACGGAGTGACATCAAAAATACAGTTGCGTAACTTTGCCAAAGCAATAAAGAAATATGCACATCTAAGCAAAGTACCAATATTTGAAAACTGGTTTGATGCTTTTGATGCCTTGGAGGAGTATCTGGAATCAATAGAAGAGAATAACAGAAAGAAGACTATCTTTATTGATGAGATGCCATGGATTGATACGCAAAAGTCCGATTTCGTATCTGCTCTGGAGAACTTCTGGAATGGTTGGGCAAACCGCAGGACAGATATTGTTTTTATTGCTTCAGGCTCAGCAACATCATGGATGGCAGACAATATCGAGGGCAATCAGGGTGGGCTACATGCACGTATCACCGCAAAAATATACTTGAAGCCGTTTAATCTCAGTGAGACAGAGGAGTTTCTTCAAAGACATGGATTCAGGTGGGACCAGTATCAGATACTGCAATGCTATATGCTCACAGGCGGTGTCCCATACTACCTGAAGATGCTAGACAAAAAGTTAAGCTTTGGTCAAAATACAGACATCCTCTGTTTTAAGAGCACGGGATACCTAAGGACAGAATTCTCTGAACTATATCCTGCACTATTCAATAATGCAGACAAGTATATCGAGATTGTACGATTATTATACAACAAACAGCAAGGACTGACCAAGAGCGAAATAAATGCTGTCTTGAAGATGAATTTTGAGACTCTTGACAAATATCTAAGAAATCTCAGGTTGTGCGACTTCATTTCTGAAGGTAGCCGTTATGGTTCCAAAATTCCTGTATATAGGTTAGTTGATTTCTACTCTATATTCTATTTCAAGTTTATTGAGGGACAAGCCATTCAAGACGAAAATTGGTGGATACACAACATGAACAGCCAATCTGTCCTGTCATGGATGGGATTGACCTTTGAAATAATTTGTCTACAGCACTATCGCCAGATATTAAAAGCACTGGGTATCGCCGGCATAGCAACATCGGTAGCTACATGGCGGTACCAGGGTGACGAGAAGAATAAAGGCGCTCAGGTCGACATGACAATAGAGCGAGCAGACAGGATGGTACACCTGTGTGAAATGAAATTCTATCAGGACAAGTTCCGATTAACAGACAGTTACGTCGAACGGCTTCGTGAAAGACGAGCTACTTTTATCGAGACTAAAAGGGTAAAGAAAACCGTCATACACACGTTTGTTACTACCTTTGGACTTGCAAATCCGGAATACAGCTCGATAGTACATAGCGAAGTCAAGATGAACGACTTGTTTAAGCCATTGTAAGCAATTACGTATAGGAGTTCACGTTTCGTTCCCTGCAAGAAGCTTTCGAAGAGGAACTCGAATGCTATAATATTATTTGGCAAGCCTCCAATTAGGGGTAAAATATTAAAGTATTTCTTCCCCATTCCCTCTTCCCCTAAAGGCTATGGGTGACTCAAGGGAAGACTATCTTTATGAATTTTGCATTATTAATTAAGCATTAAGCATTATCCATGTCCATATCCTCATCATTACACAAGTTCAGGTCATTCGGAGGACTGAAGCTGTTGAGACAGTACGGCAGGATGGGTGTACTGAGTGCTGTCATGAAGAGGGCATGGCATTGTGTGACACATGGGCTGCCGCTCAAGGAGGCGTACGACGTGGTCAACACTATGGTGGCTCCTATGCTGAGGGACAAGTACATGGGGATGATACCCGAAGTGGTAGACAATCAGGTACTGACGACCTCATGCGACAAGGTATGGATATGCTGGCTGCAAGGTATGGACAACGCACCTGAGATGGTGAAGGTATGCTACGAGTCTGTCAGGAGATACTGTGCTGACAAGGAGATTGTGCTGGTGGACGAATACAACTATGAGCAATACATCTCGCTACCGCAATATATTAAGGAGAAGAGACGCAAGGGTGTCATACCATCTGCTCTATTCTCTGACTTGCTGAGACTCGAACTGCTTATCAAGCATGGCGGCACATGGATAGACTCGACAGTACTGATGACTGACCCGTCAGCTCTATCTGACCGTAAATGGATGGAGGAAATCATGTCGGCAGACTTGTTCATGTTTCAGTATGTTGACCGTCTGAAGAGATTCTGTGGCATCAGCAACTGGTTTATCACCGCACGCCCAGATCATTGGGTACTCAAGACCATAAGAGATGTGCTATATGCGTACTGGAAGGAGTACGACTGCGTGCTGGACTACTACATCTTCCATCTCGCGTTCGGCATGATAGCACAAAAGCATCCAGATGTCATCCACTCTATGCCTCGACGCAAATCCGTGCCTTCGCTTTTTCTGCTCCAACGACTGCACCAGGACTATGACCCTGAGTTCTGGAATACGCTGACAAGCCACGTATGCTTCCACAAACTCAATTATCGCAAGCAGGATGAAGCAAAGACGAACGCAAAGAGCTATTATATGAAAGCCCTTCTCATGCGAAGAGCTTAACTGAAAGAAATTATCCATTAATTACTCAAAAATTATTTAAAGCATCCATTTGAATTCATTTAAGATTCATTAAATATTAAATGTTCTTGATGGACTAAGATGGAGGTTTAAAGGAATTTTCTGATAAATTTCTTTCAGCCCTACAAGCGAGCGGAGCGTAAGCCAAGTTATATATAATATCTTAAGGTGACAATATACAATTAGGCACATAATCCATTGGCTTTGCCATCAGCATACTCATCCCCTAAAGTAGGGGAGGTGTCCAACGGACGGAGGGGTATTAGTGAATTAAAGACAACTTAGCTATATGCACACAAAGTATCTAATACCCCCTCCCCCTGCGGGTACTCCCCCTACTTTAGGGGGAGAGTGCCATCCGGACGCTTGGACTATGAGGTGTGCCAAAAAGTATATCATTACTTATCTTAATTTAATCAAGAAGAACAACAAGCGAAACGTTAATACTACAAAAATACAAATTATACATGTCAATCAAACTTAAACAACTGGATATACTTGAGAGTAAGGACGGGCTGAAACTGCTGCCAGAAGGCAAGTTGCTGATTAATACTGTCAACGCTCACTCATTCAATACGGCCAAGAAGGACGAACTCTTTGCCGAAGCACTTATGAAAGGCGATGTCCTTATACCTGACGGTGCATCTATCGTCAAGGCCTGTGGGTGGATCAAGGCTAAGTCTCGACCTAAGGAGCGTATAGCAGGATGGGATCTCTTCGAATACGAGATGGGCAAGCTCGAACAGGAAAGTATTGCACAACTCGACAACAACGGCAAGAAGAAGAGCGTCATGTTTATGGGCTCGTCAGAGAAGGTGCTCTCGCTCATCGTCAAGGAGGCAGCAAAACAATACCCGCATCTTGAGGTCAAGACCTATTCGCCACCATACAAGCCCGAGTTCTCCGACGAGGACAATGCCGCCATCGTCAAGGCCATCAACGACGCTGACCCTGACCTGCTATGGATAGGAATGACAGCACCAAAGCAAGAGAAGTGGACTTATTCGCACTGGAACGAACTGAATATCCACTGCCATGTAGGAACCGTCGGTGCAGTGTTCGACTTCTTTGCAGGGACATATCAGCGTGCTCCCGAGTGGTATCAGACTCATGGCCTCGAATGGCTGTACCGCCTCATTAAGGAACCAAAGCGCATGTGGCGTCGCTACGTCATCGGCAATCCACTCTTTATATATAATATGATGTGCGAATAAGATTGCAATAGTAGAATAACAACATATTGTCAACAACAATAACAGCAGTTACATGTTCTTGGAATGAGAATCTGTAACTGCTGTTATTGTTGTTGTATGGTGTATATCACGGACATCCGTCTGAGGACATCTGAGGAACATACAAACTTAGCCCCCATAATTATTTATTCTTATAATATATATATATCCCTAAAGAAATTTTCAACATATTCTGGGCTTATATTTTCTTTTTCCAATTCTGTTCTTCTGGCAAGGAAATATCCACTAACAGATTCGTCATAGAAATGAGCAAAAGTTTCCAAACCAAAATAAGATATCATCATGCGTCTATAAAACCTAAACCTTTTATTACAAAATTCATTCTCTTTCTCTCCATGAGAGCCAACAAAAACAAAGGAAGATCTTGGGTCAACGTAAGCATAATGTCTCATTATATAAATACAAGTCAAGACTATTCGTCTAGGTTCAAAGTCATTAGTTAGGAAACTAAATTTGTTACACTTATGCGCTTGAGATTTTAAGTAGAACTTAATCGCATAGACATTCCTATCATAACATTCTACTTCAACTAAATAAACTTTACCTGATTTGCTGGATTTAAACCTCCATAAATCAGTATACATTTTTCCTTTCCCACCTTCATCTTTCTTCATGAGATATACAGCAGGATAGAAATTCGGGATTACCTTTATCATTGCATAATGAATTGATATGTAGGTACGCGGTATTTGTCCTGAATCTCAGGAGTAACCCTTACATACTTCTTCATTATATTAGAAGATTGAGTCACTTTTTTCGTTACTTGTTTTACTAATTTTGTTGTTCCCATAATCAAAGAAATTATTTTGTTGCAAATATAAATCTTTTTTACCAAAGTATATACGATAAGGAGAGATATTTTGTAAAAGACATCGTTGTATCACATCTTGTGTTGGTGATGAATTAGTATGGTGTATATCACGGACATCCGCTGAGGACATCTGAGGAACATTGGATATTGAGGACATACAGTATTTACTAATAACTAAGTGCGGCAAGTCGAGGAACTTGCCGCACTTGATGTTATAAGAGGGGGTATATTTATACTACTTTGTACAAGTTATTGTAACTGATGATACATTCCAATCGGCAATACCACTAATTACCAAACCATTTTTCTTCATCTTGTCTGTTGATGCAAAATTAATGGTCAAATTATCCGTACCCCATATTCCTACGTATCCAGATGATAAAGATCCATTATTTGAATTGACAGAATCGATATCCAATAGCTCACCTCCAGACTTAATATCATTTGTTTGCACCCATCCACTACCAGTTGTTGATATGCTGAAAGTAACTGACACATTCTTTGAGGTAAACAATGAAGCAGGGAGAGTAAGAACACCATCTACGAGATAATCACTCAAATTGTCAGTGATTGTCATTGTACTTGCCTCATCTGTATTAGCTGGCTCCTGTGGGTCTACAGATGGGTCTTCTGGATCAGGATTACAGAGCCCACCGCCTGCAGAGTAAGTCTTACCCCACTGATAGTTGTACCAGAATGCTGCGCCTGCTGCGCTGTTGTTATTTACCCAAGTATTGAACTGTGAATACTTGTCTGATATGAGCTGGCGCTCAGATGGCCACTGCCATGTAGATGCATCTGGAATAATGAATGCCTGAGGTATTTCACCTGGTGAATTTGGTACATTGATAGTTGTTTTTGTACCTGCACGCTCATCATCCTTATTGTTCTCTACTTCGAAGAGAATCTTTGGAGCGTCTGTTGACATGAGAATCTCATCAGGAAGAATACCTGTAAGGTCCTTATCGACGTAAGGTTTTTTGAACATTCCTGTATTGATCATAGTCGATACATCTTCACCGAATGCTGCGTGTACCTCTTCGAAGATAACCTCACCTGCATCGATAGTTCCATTGTCATTCTTGTCGTAACCAATCTTGATTGGCATAGTGGCACCTGCAGCCATAAGTGTAGCTTTGGCAGGAGATGTAACTTTATCGGTTGTTCCATTGTCATGCTTGATAGTCGTAATAGTCTGAGATATACGAACTACAGCATCGTTGAAGTCGAAGTCATCGGTATTACCAAGGTCCTCCATTGCACTGATAAAGTTCTGTACTTCATCGAAACTCGTGCAATCTCCGAATGGTGCATCGATAGTGAAGATAGCATCGTTCCAGTCGATTGAATTTCCAGAAGGCCAGTCCTCGAATGAGATACAGTTCTGTCCCATTACACTGAATGCTGCAGTAGCAGGGAAGTTAAATTCAGAGAAATTAAGATTCTTTACAACATCATTCAACTCGCTGTCTGAGAAATAGAAATAGTCAAGCCATGCACAATATACATCTTCAAAAAGTGTATAATCTAATTCGGCTTGATATTGCTCTACCATATGATAACTTGTTGCGACATTACGTTTCTCAATATGTGCAAATCGAGTATTAGCAGGTTCGCGAGCAAGGAAGAAGTGTATCTGTACATCTTTAGGGAAATTGTATGTACCTTTTTCATCATAATTCTTACCAAAATAAACAAGCTTAAACTTATCACCTATTTCTGCACTTCTCAAATTAGGTATAAGTATATACTTCTTGACAGCCTTAAGAGACTCTGTAGTCTGTGTTCCTTCTGTATAGTAATAACCTATAGCATCTTTTCCATTAGTATTAGAAAATGCATAAGTTATCTCTACCTGACCAGGCTCAACAGTAGTCATAAACTGAAGATCCTGTGTATAAGGCTCCAAAACTTCTTTCCTGTCATCAGCAGTAGTTACAATATTTCTCAATGCGTCATTAAATGCTTCTGAAAGTGTAACATGATCATGAGGAACAGTCATTGCATCGGTTTCACCTATATCATTAAAACGTGTTTCAACAGGGTCTGTTGCAGCAGATGTGTATGGCCAAGGGTAAGCTGTGTATAAAGCTCCCCATGTGTCGATTGGACAAATAGGGAACACACTATAATTGTTCACGTTGGTAATTTTGAATCTATCAGTTCCACTATATTGGCTTTGAAGATCTGGAATATATGCACCATTAGCAGACGTTAAATCTCCA
>JAZLKQ010000497.1:0-3971 GCA_045597745.1 Bacteroidaceae bacterium
GATTCGTATCAAGGACATTGCCCTTAGAGCTGGCGAGCCAGTAGGCACCGTAGACAGAGTGCTTCATGGACGTACAAATGTCTCTGCCATTAGCAGGGAGAAGGTGCAGAAAGTACTTGACGAAATACACTATGTTCCTAATCATTATGCGAGTGCACTTGCCAGCAACAAGACATACTATTTTGCATTCATATTGCCAATGCATAAGGAAGACAGCTATTGGGCAAGAGTAGAAAAAGGACTGATGGACGGAGTTAGCAAGTACGGTGACTTCAAGATTGCTGTCAAGATATTCCGTTATGACCAGTTCAATGACGACTCTTTCGTTCAGGAATGTAACAATCTGTTGGAAAGCAATCCATTCTCAGTTGCTATTGGCCCTATATTCAACTATACAATCATGAAGGACTTCATTGGTAAGCTTCATGATCGTAACATTCCTTTTGCTCTCATTGACTCTAACTGGCCAGAATTCCATGCTACCACATTCTACGGTCAAGACTCTATCCGTAGTGGTGAGTTCTCTGGAAGAATACTTCTTATGGCTGCACGAGACAAAAAGAAGATTGCGCTGTTTAAGATTCTTGGAGAAGGACGTGTAGCAAGTAGACAGCAGCTAGATCGTGAGGAAGGATTCCGCAAGTATGTTAAGATGCACAGTCCTGACACAGAAATTGTTGTGCTAAACCTCTATGCTTATGACAAGCCTGGTATGAAGCAATTACTGAGGAACTTCTTTACAGAGCACAAAGACATTGAAGTCGGTCTCTCATTCAATTCAAGTATTCATATAATTGCCAAATTCCTTGAAGAAGAGATGCCTGAACATCCACACGTAACTCTATTGGGATATGATGCTGTAGATGCCAATGTAGAGTGTATCAACCGAGGCAGTGTAGACTTCCTTGTAGCACAACGTCCTCATAACCAAGGACTCAACTGCTTCCGTAGCCTCTTCAACTCCAGTGTCCTTCACACTGAACAGACACCAGAGCACTATGTGCCTATCACGCTACTCACAAAGGAGAATGTGGACTTCTACATAGATTAGTCACCACCCTACACTACTTCTCAAGGGACTTCAGCTCCTTGCCTTTGTTTAGCTTGAAATATGACTCTCTCAATCCTTCAAGCCATAACGATTTATTTGCTTCATCATACTTCCTTGCAGATTCGAATGCTGTACATGCAAGCTTATAATATTCATTGAGTTGCTTGCGGAAGGCTGGATATTGAGGATTGTTAATGGTAAGCGTAGAACTATTGTAATACTTGTGTGCCATATCAAGGTACACATTTCCGAGACTCGAATACGCTTCTGCATCATCAGCCTTTATATTGATTGCACGTTCAAAAGACACTATTGCAGAATCTGGCATCTCCATACATTGTTCGCTCTTACCCTTTATGAACCACAAGTTGCGAGAGTTTGGTTCTTTAGTTAACTGTCTGACAGCAACACCATGAGCAAGAGAATATTGCGAACGATCACTATAATACTTGATAAGGCTCATGTAAAAGTTGTCTTGCATAGGATATGCCGCCCATCCTTGCTGTAAATAAATAAGCGTAGACACTGTGTCATTCAATGCCGCATAAGATTTGCTTGCAATCTCCAACAACATTGCCCTGTTGATCGTATCTCCTAAGGCAAGCGAAAGCCATTTTACCGCATCACTGTGATTCTGTACAGCGTATGCAGAGAAGACTGCCAACTTTGCCATTGACACAGAGTCACCCTCAGAAACCTCGTCTTGAGACTTGACCTTTGTGTAGTCTACAAGGGGGCTGGATATCGTGCTAAGATACATGTCAAGATGTCG
This sequence comes from Bacteroidaceae bacterium, assembly GCA_045597745.1. GTDB lineage: Bacteria > Bacteroidota > Bacteroidia > Bacteroidales > Bacteroidaceae > Minthosoma. The sequence goes on from JAZLKQ010000497.1 coordinate 1,824, forward strand.
GTATGCCTCTTTGAAGTTGGTCTTCTTGTAGAAAAACTTTCCTGCGCTTCTAAGTCCACTACGAGTAGATGTCACCTTGACAGATATATTCTGCCTGTATCGTCTGTCATGCTTCTTCTCGTCTTTTGAAATAGCCACAGACTCTATCGAGTCACATAGCAACGCATACGAATACACCTTATATATATAATTGAAGTACTTTACAGTATCTTGTCCTGACTTCAAAAATATCTTCTTGCCCTCAGCCAAGGCAAGATTGTGCATTGCGTTAGTCCGGATATTATACAGTTCTGCATCCGACTTAGCCTCATCCGACTTAGCCATTGCTTTGGATATCAGGTCATCAACCTTTGCATAGTTTTGCGACTTCAAGTTGACCTTGATATCCTTCATCAACGACTTGCGATTGTAGACGTCAGCATTGTCCTGAGCATTGACAGACATCACTGTCACGAATGCCAATATCAGTAGAGTATATATACGAGTTGCAGTCATTATCCCTTGTATTTGTTACTTATTGAGCTGGTTGTCAGTATTTATCCGTAAATACTTTACTTACAGCATTTAGCAAATAATGTGCAAAGTTAAGCAATTCTTATACATAAAAAGACTACCTCAAGAGATTTTGTCCCTTGAGGTAGAGTATTTTAACAAATAACAAGCGAACTACTGGTTAGCGTACTTCTTGTATTTTGCAGCATTGGCAGCGTCGCTGATGTTATTGTAGCAAGCATAGAGTGCATAACCCCAACGCTTAGAGTCTCCTGGCAAGAGCTTCTCGAGCTTCTTGTAATACTCGATAGACTGCTTGTAGAGCTGTGTGCTCTTTGCCTTGTTGGAAGCATTCTTCTGAGCCATTGAGAAAGAGAGGTTACCGATAAACTCGATGATGTCAGCATCATTTGGATCAAGCGCCTCAATCTTCTTGAGTGTCTCAAGTGTCTCTGTAGACTTGTTCTGCTCATAGTATGCCTGAGCCTTCATACGGAGTATGCGGTTGTTGTTAGGGTCAGAAGCAAGTACTTCTTCAGCAAACTTGTCAAACTCAGCCCACTTCTTCTCTGTGAAATAGTATGAAGAGATATTGTCAGAGAATGTAGACTCGTTTGGCCATCTCTGCATACCAATCTTGGCATACTTGATAAACTGTGCCTCGTTGCCACTTTCCTTGCCGTCCTTCATGAGTTCGTAGCAAGCAGCAGCACCATTTTCAGAGTCAAATGCCTTCTCAAGATACTCAATAGTCTTAGCCTTGTCTCCACCGACTGCCTGGTTTGCCTTTGCATAGACATAGTATGTGAACAACATGTCTGAATTGTCCTTCTCTGTCAGGGAATCCTTGAAGAGTGGATGCTGAGCAGTTGCGTAATATACATCAAGGTAGTTGAGACACTCCTTTGGATGGCTGTTGAATGTTACAGAGGCAGCAACTACGAGGTTACGACGTGCATTGCCTGCTCTGCCATAATACTCTCTGGTATTCTTCTCGATGACTTCTGGCTTGAGCGTCTTGCCCTTTGCATCTGGAAGTCTGTCGCAATCGTATGCCTTCTCGTAATACCCTATCATCTCGGCTGTTCTGTTGAAATATCCCAGAGTGTCAAGGGCACCAGCAGCTGTACTCTGCTTGAAAGTACGGTCTGCCTTACGAGCTGTAATCTCTCCAGCAAGGCCCCATGTCTTTCCCATTGACTTTGTAACTTCATCTGACATTGCAGGCTGAATAAGATCCCATGCCTCGTCCAACTTCTCTGCCTGAGCAGGAATGAGTGAAGCGTTGAGTGCAGTCTCGGCCTTTGTGAGGTTGGCCTTCTGTGCAAAAGCTGTTGTTGCAGCAGCGATAAGTGCACAAGTAAACAATACTTTTTTCATACGCTTTGTTTTTAATTTGTAAATGTTGTATTAATGTTATTATGTTATTACCTATTCTACCATTCTACACGACATACATTAACATACATCGCATGACAAACGGCTCTACTCTTGGCTACCACTTTCTACTGAGTCTGTGGCAGGAGCGTCTATCTCTGGCGTGTCGCCATCAACTATCTCGATTTCGCTACCTTCAACGACTTCTTCTTCCTCTTCATGGTCAACCTTGCATACGCTTGCTATCACGTCGTTGCGCTTCTTGAGGTCAATAAACTT